>NZ_JJQL01000016.1:0-75562 GCF_000979975.1 Methanosarcina sp. 1.H.A.2.2 | reverse complement strand
AATGAATATAATGCAAATTTCATAAAGTTATAAAAAGTTTTGCAGTATAACAATAGACAGTTGTTATTTATTACTGATGGTAATTGTCGGACAGCCTGTTTAGCCTGGGGGCAGTTCACACCTGCCTCAGCCGCTCTACCAGACCAATGCCTTTTTCGATCAGCTCGAATTGCTCAGCAATGCTGCGCGGATTCTTTTCGTCCTGAAGGGAATCTGCGATACTGACCATTTTTTTAAAGAGAAGGTTTTCCAGCACATCGCGGTCTCCATGAGCTGTAGAAACCATGGATGGTGCAGTCCTTTTCCCTGCCCGGACGGCGGGCGCAGTCCGAACTTCAGGAACCGTTCTTCCGACCTCTTCAGCCTCATAAGTAGTCTCTGGAATCTCTTCTTCCACAGACGGGAGAACTTCATCTTCTTCATCTTCGGCATCCGGCGTTCTTTGCCCGAACCTTGCTTTCTGTCTGCGTGCCTGTACTTTATTTCTGGTCTCAAAAGAGGATCTGTCTCTCTCAGTAGAAGATCTGGCTTCTGGGACCCGGACTTCTGCCGCAGGTTCGGGAGCCGGAGTTTCTTCCTTTTCTTCCCGGACATCACAGATAGGGCAGATTACCGTGCCCTGATAACGAAATTTTGGAGCTCCGCAGACTTTGCAGTGTTCGGCAAGCATTGTGCCTCCGAGTTCCAGGAAACGGGCTATACGCTTTACTTTTTGGTCTTTTTCAGAATCCATATGCCTAACATTCCTTTTTGCACAGTTTATCACTTATTTAATAAGATTTTTCCTGTAGCTCCCTCTATATGAAACTACCTTTATCATGCACAAAACGGAAAAGGGTCTGTATCCAGAATCGTATAGAGAAGACGCGGACACAATCGGGCACACGGATTACCGATAATATTTTATATAACGAGCCTGTCTAACACTAATTTATTAGCTCTAATTTTTAATCATAATTGACTGCGAAGGTGATTCAAATGTCATCAAATGATTCAGCAGAAGTTATCAAACAATGTCTTCATGTCCTAGAAAGCATAACCAGTGACTCTTCAGTTCCAAGAAATATCAGGCGTTCTGTGAATGAAATCATAGATATCCTGAACAAAGACTCCGAACCTCTGTTCCTTAGAGCAGCATCAAGCATTTCCATTCTCGAAGATGTAAGCAACGACCCGAACCTTCCTCTGCACACGAGGACTCTGATATGGAATCTTTCAAGCCAGCTTGAAACCATTCCAGTAGATGAGTAAAGCCAGAGAAAACAAAAGAATTGTTCTAATCCTGTAAAAAGGATTTTTTCTGAGAGTATCTTAAAGAAAGAATTTGGCTCCCGGAAAGAAAAACGCTCAGATTCGTTTCTTGAGACGATTCTGTTAAAAATCCCGAACTTTATTTGATTCTAAACTAAGAGCCGAAGGGAAGCGACTTAGTAAGATAGTCGCCTCCAGCTGCTTTTCGAATCAACTTAAATGATAAGGGATACCGATAAGGTAAAAACCTTTTTCATTTTTTTTCGACATAACTATTATCTTTTCTCGATTTTTTTCTGAATCGAATTTCAAATTCATACTATGACCAGGGCTTCAAAAGGATAATAAATGTATAGAGTTTATACGTGAAAGAAGAGATAAAAAGAGGAATAAAGATATAAAGAACCTCATAATCAGTTTATACAGAATAAAGAAAATTATAAACTATACAGGGCAACAGGTTCAGGCCATAGACATAATACAGTTAAAATAGACATAATACAATTAGAAGGGAATGCTGAGATATAGGCATAGAAGCTTGAAAAAGCATATAAAAACCGAAAACACATCTAAATGTGTAAAAAAATAGAGAATAACTTGATACCGGTGGAAAGCCAGTATCGTGAACTTCCCCAGGCCAAAACCTGAGGGTTTTACGCTTCATTCCATAAAAATATAAAAAGCTTACAGGGGGGCAAAAGTAATGCTGAAAGAAATTTCTATACGGATAAGGGAGAATTTCGAGGTTAAAGATAAGATCAGAGAAGAAGGACTGAAAATTTCAAGGGAAACTGTCAGGGAATGCCGGACAGCAAGCTTTGCCCTGCATGGGAAGGACTTTGAAAAAGCCGGTAACAGCATAGAGGCAGCTGGAAGAGCTTTAAAAAAGCTTGAATCACGGTTCGAAGGACATGCTGATATTTACCACGCCGGATTTGTAGAACATGCCCAGCAGGAATATACGGAAGTTTCAGTTCTCTACATCCTTTTAAAAGACGAAGGAAAGACACAAAATCTTCCGTCTCCGGATGAACTGAGAGTTGAGTACGCTGCCTATCTTAACGGGCTTGGAGATGTAGTGGGAGAACTCAGGAGACATGTCCTTGACCTTATCAGGGAAGATTCCTTTGAAAAGGCCGAAGTATTTTTAGGGATCATGGAAAATATCCATGCAGTCCTTATGGACTTTGACTACCCTGACGCAATAACCGGAGGGCTCAGGCGAAAGACAGATGTATCCCGCTCCCTGATAGAAAAAACACGCGGCGATGTGGTAAACTCAATTCAGCAGAAAAAGCTTGAGCTTGCAATGCAGAGCCTGAAATCCAAACTGTAAGATAATTATCTCCTTTTCAGCCTGGCAGAACTACAGGCTGAGAAGGAAAGATAAATAAATTTCACAATAACCACTAAAATCATTTACTATTTAGTGTAGTTAAATTACAATTTAACCCTCAGATCAATTTAGCCCTCCGATACCTGAAGTCCATTGTCCAATGCACTTCGCCGGGTCGCCAAGCAGTTCAACATATGCATATAAACGATAAAACCGTAAGGGTCTGACAGATCCAGAATTCCAATAATCAGTTACAAGAGGATATCCATGAGATTTGATCCAGAAAAAATAAAAAAGGATGCAAAAGAGAATTTTGACCTTGCCTGGAACGAGGGTAAAAAAATGGTCAAAACACCTACCCTTAACGAACGCTACCCGAGAACTACCCTGAGATACGGGAAGGCTCACCCTGTTTATGATACAATCCAGAAACTGAGGGAAGCCTATCTGCGCATGGGTTTTGAAGAAATGATGAACCCTCTTATAGTTGATGAAAAAGAGGTTCACAAGCAGTTCGGAAGCGAAGCCCTCGCAGTCCTTGACCGCTGTTTCTATCTTGCAGGGCTACCCCGCCCCAATGTAGGGATTTCTGACGAGCGCATTGCACAGGTAACAGAAATCCTGGGCGACATAGGGGACGAAGGAATAGACAAAATCAGGAAAGAACTCCACGCTTACAAAAAAGGGAAGGTTGAGGGAGATGACCTTGTTCCCGAGATCTCAGCAGCTCTCGGGGTTTCCGATGCCCTTGTAGCTGACATGATTGAAAGGGTTTTTCCTGAATTCAAAGAGCTTGTACCCCAGGCAAGCACAAAAACGCTGCGCAGCCATATGACAAGCGGCTGGTTCATTTCCCTCAGTTCCCTCCTTGAGAGAGAAGAGCCTCCATTCCACTTCTTCTCGATAGACCGCTGTTTCAGGAGAGAGCAGCAGGAAGATGCCTCAAGGCTCATGACCTACTACTCAGCTTCCTGCGTGATCATGGACGAGGACGTGACCGTAGACCACGGAAAAGCCGTTGCCCAGGGGCTCCTCTCCCAGTTCGGCTTTGAAAAGTTCCTCTTCAGGCCCGATGAAAAACGCAGCAAATACTATGTGCCTGACACCCAGATCGAGGTCTTTGCCTTCCACCCGAAACTCGTGGGCTCGAACTCCAAGTACTCTGACGGCTGGATTGAGGTTGCAACTTTCGGAATATACTCTCCAACAGCCCTCGCAGAATATGATATTCCGTACCCTGTCATGAACCTCGGGCTTGGGGTCGAAAGGCTTGCCATGATCCTGCATGATGCCCCCGATGTCCGCTCCCTGACCTACCCACAGATTCCGCAGTACAGCGAGTGGGAGATGCCTGACAGTGAACTTGCAAAGCAGGTCTTTGTAGATAAAATGCCTGAGACTCCGGAAGGGCAGGCTATTGTAGATGGCATCGTTTCTCAGTGCGAACTGCACGGAGAAGAGCCAAGCCCCTGTGAGTTCCCTGCCTGGGAAGGGGAGATTTGCGGAAGGAAAGTAAAAGTCTCCGTAATCGAACCAGAAGAGAATACAAAACTCTGCGGTCCTGCAGCCTTTAATGAGGTCGTTGCCTATCAGGGGGACATTCTGGGAATCCCGAATAACAAGAAATGGCAGAAAGCTTTTGAAAACCACTCTGCAAGGGCAGGCATACGTTTTATAGAGGCTTTTGCTGCCCAGGCTGCCCGGGAAATTGAAGAAGCCGCAATGTCCGGAGCAGATGAGCATATTGTCAGGGTAAGAATTGTCAAGGTCCCCTCTGAAGTCAACATTAAAATAGGCTCTACTGTCCAGCGGTATATCACAGGTAAAAATAAAAAAATAGATTTCAGAGGCCCGATCTTCACCTCCGTAAAAGCGGAATTCAAGTGAAATAAGCAGTAAAAACAGGAATGGGCCGTATGCAAAGAGAAGAAGTACCGTTTTCAGGATATCCGGAACTTAAAAGGTTGATGGAAACTGGAGAGCCTGTATGTGTAACCTTTGAGATAGAAGAAGGGGATACAAAAGGAGAATTCCGGGGAACAGTACCATTCCAGGGAACAGTACCATTCCAGGAAGCAGAGACAAAAGAAAAAGTAGCCGGAAAAGGAAGTGAAGAGCTTCCTGAAAAATCCGGCTTTCTCTTTTGCGAACTTGTGCAGAAAGCCCGCATGGGAGAGAAATTTCGGATTTCCGGACAGAGCTGCTCTCCCGGAGACTATGTCCTGGGGCTCTCTGAGGAAAGCCCTTCTGAATATTACCTTAAATCCGGAAGATACAGGAATATGCAGGCTGCAGAAAAAGCAGCCCTTTCCCTTCCAAGATTAAAGAGAAAATTTTGTTCCATAGTGATCGAGCCGCTTTCCCTTAACAGGGGTAATTTTGATGTGTTAATTCTTTTCCTTAAACCTGAGAAAGCCATGCGCATTGTCCAGGCGAATGCCTATTCTGAAGGAAAAAGGACAGTAATGGACACAATGGGTGCAGCTTCAATCTGTGGAGATTGTACTGTACTGGCCCTGGAACAGGGTATGGGTTTATCTTTCGGGTGTAAAGGGTCAAGAAAACACAGCGGATATGAGGATTTTGAAGTTCCCCTCGGGATTGCTTTTGGAAAAGTCGAGGAAATTGAAGAAGGACTTTCAAAACTTCCCGAAACAACTCATTAAGAGGCGCTGGATAAAAAAGAAGAAATAAACGAAGAAATAACAGGCACCGATCAATTTTTTGTCAGATTATTTTATCGAATAAGTCTACTACACTTTCCAGCCCGACAGCTTTTAATTGATCCGGAGAAACAACTGCAACGGTTCCCAGAAGAAAGATCAAAACAAGGGCGTAGACAAAACTTTTCAGTAAAAAAGAGCTGACTGAAAAACTCTTTTTGCGTTTGCTGTCATCAACTTCTTCTACGAGTCCTTCATATCTGACTTTTACACTTGACCAATCGGCACCATCTCTGTTTGATTTACCTGAAGGGTTTCCGTCTTCAGAATCCTGGTGCTTTCCGGAAGAGACATATTTGGACCAGTCAATAGTTTTAGATTCGGAAGGGGAATTGGATTGGCCAGAGTTCAGAGGATCACTGGAAGATTTGAACGGAACATAGGAAATGGTAGTCGATCTAAAGGGAGATTTAGAGCCTGACGGCATATCGGGAATATCCGGAACCTGAGAGTCGTGGGCAGATTCCTGGCTATTGGAATTCCCAGGAGTGGCAAAAACTTCAGTTGCCTTTTCTTCCGGGGGCAAAGACCTATCATATGCCGTTCTTTTTTGGGAGTCTTTGAGAGTTTCGTAAGCTTCCTTGATCTTTATGAACTTTTCATGGGCATCAGGGGACTTAGCTCTGTCCGGATGATATTTTTTTGCAAAATAGTGATACCTGTCTTCGACCTCCTCAGGGCTTGCACCTCTGGGAATATCGAACAACTGATAATAGTCCACTGCTTTTCACCCTCTGAACCTGTATATTTATTATTGAGCCGTTAATCGATTAAGCAATTAATCATTGAGACCTTCTGGCCTTTCTATAGTAACACTTCGCATGATTCCGGTCCCAAGGTCTTTGGCTGTAGCATTTATTAATCCGTTAGCGTCAATGTCAAATGTAACCTCTATACGCGGGATGCCTTTTGGAGCAGAGGGGATATTATCGAGAACAAGCGTTCCTAAGGTAACGTTTTTTGATGCAGCTCGTTCCTCTCCCTGAAGGATTTTCCCTCTCACGACCCTCTGATTGTCGTAATGGGTGGTAAAGATTTTACTATTTCTTGTGGGAATTGTTGTATTCCTTGGAATTACTGGCGCCATCAAATCTCCCACGGTTTCAAACCCGAGTGTAAGAGAGGTTACGTCAAGAAGCACAAGGTTGCCTGCGTCAACCTCTTCCCTGGGAGACTTAAGATATTCATTTCCAAGGATTCCTGCCTGAACAGCAGCCCCCATTGCTACCACTTCGTCAGGGTTAATGTTCTGAAGAGCCTTTTTTCCCATGAACTCTTCTACAGCTTTCACTACAGCAGGTATTCTGGTAGAGCCTCCTACAAAAATAACTTCATCAATTTCTGAAGGAGAAAGCTTTCCATCCTGCAGGGTTTTTTCCATAATTGATAAAGTTTTCTTAACAAGGTCCTCTGTCATCCTGTCGAACTGGTCTCTTGTTACATCTATTTCCAGGGTTTTACTTTCAAAAATATAGGGCAGGTTAACATTTGCAGTTGTGAGAGTGGACAGGTCAATCTTACAGCGTTCTGCAGCCTCCTTAATGCGCTGCATCGCCTGCGGCATATCTGAAAGGTCCTTGCCTTCAGCCTTCTGGAACTCGGCAAGTAGATGTTCAACAACCCGCCTGTCGAAATCATCGCCGCCGAGTTCGGTATCCCCGCTGGTAGCCAGTACTTCGAAAATTCCGTTTTTAATCTTAAGAATTGAAACATCAAAAGTACCGCCCCCCAGGTCGTAAACCAGAATTTTCCGGTTATCAATCCCATCTTTCAGGCCGTAAGCAAGCGCAGCTGCGGTAGGTTCGTTTATGACTCTAAGCACTTCCAGACCCGCAAGTTCGCCTGCCTTTTTTGTTGCAAAGCGTTGAGAATCGTTAAAGTAAGCAGGGACAGTAATTACCGCTTTTTCAACGGCATCCCCCAAGTATTTCTCCGCATCATGTTTTAGTTTTTGAAGGATCTTTGCGGAGATTCCATGAGGAGTATATTTTTCATTATTCAGTGACACCCTGTAATCGGGTTTCCCCATATTCCTCTTTATGGATTGGACAGTATTCTCATGGTTGGAAATCATCTGCCTTTTTGCAAGCTCTCCTACAAGTAACTCATTCTTCTTTGAAAAACCTACAACTGAAGGCGTAAGCCTTTTTCCTTCGGAATTGGTAATGACCTTGGGTTCACCAAGCTCAATTATCGCCATACAAGAATTGGTGGTTCCCAGGTCGATGCCCAGTACTTTTCCTCTGATATTTGCCGTTGGCGCGCCCCCAAAAATTTTATAATGTGTTCCAGAGATATTAAGTTTTCTAATAATGTGATAAGTATATATAGTGAATTAAATTGCGGATATTGAGCAAACATAAAATATAATATTTACTTAGATATAAAAGATTCTTCTTGAGATTTTTTATTAATACAAAGGAAATTAGATTAAAAAAAGTTTTCGCTGGAGAGAAATAATCTAGCGTCAAAATCTTAACCTTTTTCAAAGAAAAGGTAAAGCATGAAGATTAACAACATAAGTCACAAAACCATAGAAAAAGGAGAATTAGGCACATTTTCCACATCAGCTAATATGTTTTGCAGTTGCAGAAAAGAACATAGGATTAATTGGAATTAAATATTTACACTTGAAATTGAAGTTGAAAAATAGTTAGTAAGTGACGAGATATAACAAGTAAAAATATTATGTAAGAAAGAGGGAGTAAGATTATATAGTAGTTGATTAAATAAATTTTAGGGTAAGGCATGGAAGAGAGTAGATTTATTTTTAGAGTAATACATTAAGTACATTATCATGATGCCTTGCTAAATTATGATGCCTTGCTAAGTTATGATACTTACTAAATTATGATACTTGCTAAATTATGATACTTGCTAAAATTGCCTGACAGCTTAATGTGATAACTTAAACATGACAGCTTTACCGTTTACCTGAGAATGGTCGGTATCACCTGATACTTCTGTGCCGGGATACATGTTACTTTTGCCTGTTTTAACCTGAAATTAACAAGAGAAAAGATCACTGTTTTCGTATTCCAGGTAGAGAAATGAATATATCTTTGCTTCCGCTTATTTGTCCTTATTTGTTTTTATCATTTGTTTTTCCGCGTAATTTCCAGGTAATTTTTCGGGTTATTTGCTCCGGTTATTCTGGAAAAAGATTGACTACTGAAATATAGATTGAGTCTTTTTAATCTGGTCTTTTCTGTTAAAGAAATCCGGTATAAAACGAGTTCATCCCAGGCTGTTCTTTAAAGGAAACAAATACCAAAGTACACTTATTACAGAGAGACCTACGGGATGAGTTTATATAGAAGTACAAACATGTAAAATGCGATTTTAATTCCATAGCTATTCCAAATTCACACTAATGGAGGATTTAAATCATGGCAGGACAGCCAATATTCATTTTGAAAGAAGGAAGTAAGAGAACAAGAGGCAGGGATGCCCAGAGTAACAACATTATGGCCGCAAAGGCAGTAGCCGAAGCAGTCAGAACAACCCTCGGTCCCAAAGGTATGGACAAAATGCTTGTGGACGCAATGGGTGATGTGGTCATCACAAACGACGGGGCAACCATTCTCAAAGAGATGGACATCGAGCACCCTGCAGCAAAGATGGTGGTAGAAGTATCCAAGACCCAGGATGATGAAGTGGGAGACGGAACCACCAGTGCAGCAGTAGTCGCAGGAGAACTTTTAAAGAAAGCTGAGGACTTAATCGAACAGGAAATTCACCCGACAATCATTGCATCCGGATACAGGCTGGCAGCCGAAAAAGCTGTTGAAGTCCTTAACTCCCTGGCAATGAATGTAGATATGTCTAACCATGACCTGCTGGTCAGCATCGCGGAAACCGCCATGACCGGAAAGGGTGCAGAGGCCTCCAAGAGACTCCTCTCCGAAATTGCCGTGGACGCTGTCACAAGCGTTGTGGACACAAACGAAAAGAAGAAGACAGTGGACAAGGACAACATCAGCGTTGTCAAGAAAGTAGGCGGCAGAGTCGAGGATTCCGAGCTTATTAAGGGCATGATCATTGACAAGGAAAGAATCCACTCCAATATGCCTGAGAAAGTCAAGGACGCAAAGCTCCTCCTCCTTAACAGTGCAATCGAACTCAAAGACACTGAAGTAGACGCCGAAATCTCAATAACTTCTCCTGACCAGCTCCAGTCTTTCCTTGACCAGGAAGAGCAGATGCTCAAGAAGATCGTCCAGAAGGTAATCGGCAGCGGTGCAAACGTTGTCTTCTGCCAGAAGGGTATTGAAGACCTTGCCCAGCACTACCTCGCAAAGGCAGGCATCTTTGCCATCCGCAGAGTCAAGAAGAGCGACATGGAAAAGCTCGCAAGGGCAACAGGCGGCAAACTCATCACCAACATGGATGAAGTCACCTCCGAAGACCTCGGATACGCAGGACTCGTGGAAGAGAAGAAGGTTGGCGGCGACAACATGACCTTTGTCACAGGTTGCAACAACCCCAAGGCCGTAACCATCCTCCTGCGCGGCGGGACAGAACATGTAGTTGACAGCATTGACAGCGCTCTCGAAGACGCTCTCCGCGTTGTAGGCGTTGCAATCGAAGACGAAAAGCTCGTTGCAGGCGGCGGCTCCCCTGAAGTTGAGGTTGCCCTCAGACTCCAGGAATACGCAGCAACCCTCGAAGGAAGGGAACAGCTTGCGGTTAAGGCCTATGCCGAAGCCCTCGAAGTCATCCCCAGAACCCTTGCAGAAAACGCAGGTCTCGACCCAATCGACATGCTTATGGAGCTGCGCTCCCAGCACGAGAAAGGCATGAAGACCGCAGGGCTTGATGTCTATGAAGGCAAGGTCGTTGACATGTGGAAGAACTTCGTAGTCGAACCCCTCAGAGTCAAGACCCAGGTCATCAACGCAGCCACAGAGTCTGCAGTCATGATCCTCAGGATCGACGACATCATAGCTTCTACCCGTGCAGCCCCTGGCCCTGAAGATATGGGCGGAATGCCCCCAGGAATGGGCGGAATGCCGGGAATGGGCGGAATGCCCCCAGGAATGATGTAAATTCCTGAAAAATAAGTTAAAACCGAAAAGTGATTGAATCCAAAAAAGGTGCAGTTTCTTTACTGCTCCTTTTTTAAAGTTCAATCAGGAAATATTCTAAGCCTGAAAGCCTGTTTCCGGCCTCTCACCGGAAAAGCCATGTGAATCTCCGTTCACTTATTCTCTTTCAGGCTTCTTTTCAGGTTTTTTGAATAATCAGGCTATTTTTGCAACAAAAGTCTTATAAACGAATTTATAAAATATAAAAGAATTTTTTGCGAATTAAATCATTTTTCAGCCTTTTTTAAGGCAGTTAAGGATGTCCTCAGCTTCATACCTTGTTTTTATTATCCTTGTCCTGCCTCGCTTGCCCTTGCCTGTAAAGTCAGCGTCCACATAGTTGAGAGTCTGAAGCCTGTTGACCATGCCGTAAAAACGGGTGTATCCGAGCTGTGTCAGCTCGTGGAAAGATTTGTAGAGTTCTCCAGCCTTAACATCATCTGTCCTTGCTATCAGTTCAAGCAGCTGTTTTTCAGGGTCTGAGAGGAGGCTTATGCCCCTGCACAGGTGGAGAAGTTTGGAAGCCTCGTAGGCTTTTTCCACATCTTCTGATAAGATCATGCGGCTTCCCCTGCGCTCAGCGTTGAACCCTGAACGTCTTAGAAGATCGATTCCAACCCTCAAATCCCCTGTTTTTTCCACATACGAGACAACAAGTTCCAGCACTTCGTCAGAGATTACTCTCGGGTAAAAGCCGTACCTGACCCTGTCCTTAAGGATGTCCAGAATCTCTGCCTCCCCATACCTTGGAGAGGATATTTCTTCAGGCAGGAAAACAGAGTTGACCCTTGCGTCCAGGCAATAAAGATCAGATGCATCGTTTACGATCCCGATAACCCCTATCTTTGCTCCGGGGTACTGCTCGTGAGCCCTGAGCAGGGAATACATCACTTCGTTGGCGTGTCCCTCACAGCAGAGATAATTAAGGTCGTCCAGCGCCACAATCAACACTTTTTCAGAAGAAATCAGGAAATTTACAACGTTTTCAAAGAGTTTCCGAAAAGCAATCCCGGAATTCGGAGGAGAGATCCCGAACAGTTGCCTGTAAATCCTGGAAATTACGGCAAAACGTGTGGAATCAATCTGGCAGTTGACCTTTACAGCCACAACACCCGGAGCATGAGCCTCAACTTCTCTGAAAACCTTCATAACCGCACTGGTCTTCCCTGTTCCTGGAGGGCCGACCAGCAAACAATTTAAAGGCCGCATGCCGCGCAGGGCAGGTCTGAGCGCAAACCTGAGCGCATTTAACTGTGAATCCCTGTGGGGAAAATATTCCGGGAGATAATCCGGCTCAAGTACCGAAAGGTCCTTAAAGAGGGTTTCGTCCCAGAGTAGTATATCGTTGCCTGTCAAGGAAACTTGCTCCTTTGTTATTGATGTATCCTTTATAATGTATCCTTTTGCTGCTGGATTTTTGTCACGGGATCCTTGCAATTGCCGGATACTACTGATTGAGGGCTGGCCTGTAAAAGTATGTTTGAATGGCTGGATCTCAAGAGAGTGCAGTGCAATTAAATAATGTGAGTTCCACAGTTTGAACACAGGTTTTAAAAGGTCAAACTCCCTGTTTAATATAAATAAGTAAAATTTTTGGTAAATATATCTATTGCTCTGTTTAAATTTTTAATAAATATGTATTATTACGTTTTAGCTTTTTTGAATTTTTACTGGATTAATAACTACTTTTGAACCATTATTTTGTAGTTTGAGTAATCATCCAGAAAAATTAATAATCCAGTAATATAGCAACCAATCTCCGGGTAAAGAAAAAACTTATGATTTAACCCTGTTGACGGTAGTTAAGATACTTTATAAATAATTACTAGAATATTAATTAAAGAATCATTAGAGAATAATTAAAAATATCATAGATTCCTGAGTATATATTTGAAGATTGGCGACATATTTGAAGAATGAGTACATATATACTCAGTATTCACAGCGGGATGGGGAGAATTAATATGGAAATTGAGTCAAAATTTTTGGTACCGGAAGAGACAGATTTTAAAGAGCTTGAAAATCTCTCCAGGCTTTCATCTTATACTATTTCTGAAGCTCAGATCCAGATAATTGAGGACACTTTTCTTGATACTGAAAATAAAGACATTATGGCTGCCGGGTATTACCTGAGAGCGAGAAAAGCTGCAGGAGAAAAAGGGAAATGGGTGACAATCAAAAGTCTGGGAGGTTTTGAAGGCGGGACCCACAGAAGAGAAGAATATGTAAGTTTCCTGCCGGAAGGGCTTTCCGTGCTTGAATGCCCCACTCTCCGGATCAGAAATATGATTTTTGAGTTTACCTCGGGGCTTGACCTGTCTCCACTTATTACTCTCAAACAGAAAAGGATAATTCGCAAGTTAAATCTTGAAGAAAAGCATGTAGCTGACCTCTATCTGGACAGGGTAAATCTCAAAAGCGAAAGCAGGAAAAAACTCTACAATGAGTTTGAGGTGGAACTTAAAAGCGGAGGGACTGTTGATGACCTTGAGACTATCCGGGATTTCCTGCTCAGTCATTACAGCCTTGTAGAGAGCCCTTTTTCCAAGTTTGAAAGAGCCTATATTTTCAGGGAAAACCTTCCGGAAAAAACCTTCCTGAACTTGAAAGAAAGAGCAGTCTGCGCACAGCTTGCAGGTCACAAAAACATATACGGAAAGCAAGCCAAGATTCTTCTATTAATTGACAGGGGCAGTAATCCTGCAGAACTCAGCCTTCTACTTAAAGTCCCGGAACCGGAAATAGAAGCTCTGCTCTCGCGGTTTGAAAAAGAAGGGCTTCTAGTCTTTCCTTTTACAGGAACTAAAGAAAAAACCCCTGGAAAAAGCCTGGCATTTCATTTTCAGTCCGGAAGAGGGGAACCCCATAAAGGCTGGACTGAGATGGGCATTGAGGAATGGACCCCTGAAGCCCTTATGGAACTGTATGGAGTTAACAGAGAAAGAGCAGAAAATATCAGGGCAGGGACCCTCGCCCTCTTTGACGGGCTTTCTGCTTATCACGGGCTCGGAAAGGAGGAAAAGGAACTGCTCGGCCTTGCAGCCCTCCTGCAGGATATCGGAAGTTCAGTATACAGAGGAGAAGAAGTCATAATGAGCAGAGAAATTCTCCTTACCCATCCGATTAAAGGACTGAAACTAAATAACCTGCAAATGCTTGCCCTTATCATGGAGCTTCAGGATCCCGAAATAAGTGAAAAAAAGCTTTCTGTAGTCCTTGAAGAAGAGAATACAGGTCTTTCTCCGGCTTTTCAGAATAAAGCCCTCATTCTTACAGCTTTTCTCCGGATTGCAAATCTTTCCGACAAAGGAGCTCAGGGGTTTCTGCCCTCCAGGTTCAGGCAACTTGAGGGATCTGTCGAAATAGAACTGCTGGGACCTGATGCAGAAAAAACTGCAAAAAAGGCGGAAAAAAGAAGTGAACTCTGGGAATATCTCTTCAGCACCAAACTCCGATTTACGAAGGCAAGGGAACCTCTTGAATCCGGATACTCAGAAAGAGCCCTGGAAATAGACTCGGGAAGAGCCTCAGAAAAAAAACCACGAGAAGAGAGAGAAGAAGCTGAAGAAAAAGGAGGAGAAAAACCCCGGGGGAAAGTTGAGGACAAAACTGAAAAAAGAATTGAGAAGAAAAAAAGAAAAGAAACTCAGAAATTCACGGTCATCCCGGAAGATTCCATGGCCTTTGTTGCGCACAGGATCTTTACATACCAGTTCTCCCAGATGCTCGCCCATGAAAAAGGAACCCGAAAAGGAGAAGACATCGAAGAGCTGCATGACATGCGCGTTGCGGTCCGCAGGATGAGGGCAGCAACAATAGTCTTTGATGAATACCTTGACTCCGAAAAACTGGAGCCTCACCTTAAAGGGCTCAAGAGAACACTTGGTGCCATGGGAGGAGTCCGGGACCTGGACGTTTTCCGGGAAAAAGCGGAAACTTACCTGAAAACCCTACCTTCCGGGCGTGAACATGACCTTGACCCTCTTTTTCTTACACTTGCGGAGGAGAGAGAAAAAGCCAGGGAAAATATGCTCGATTACCTTGACAGTGAAAAGTACAGCCGTTTTAAGAAAGACTTTTCGGACTTTCTGGACTTTCCGGAAACCTGGGCTCTCCCCACAACTACGGAGAAACATGACTCTCTGCCGCACCGGGTAAAGGATGTACTTCCTTCGATCCTCTATGCCCGTTTAGCCGACATAAGTGCCTACTCCGAATGGGTGGAGGGACCCTATGTTTCGGTTGAGAGGCTGCACAGGCTCAGGATTGCTGCCAAAGGGCTGCGTTATACTTTAGAGTTCTTTGAGGGCGTACTCGGGAAAGAAGTTGAGACCTTAATCAAAGATTTCAAAGTTTTGCAGGACCACCTTGGAGACCTGCATGATGCAGCAGTTGCAACCGGAATGCTGGAATCTTACCTGAAGACCGGGACCTGGGGCCCTTCAGAAAGTGAAAAGGCATCGAGTGAAAAGGTATCGAGTGAAATGCAGATTTCCGAAAGCCCTGGTGGAGTGGAAGCTTACCTTGCTTACAGGGAGGAAGAACTGTTAGCCCTGCTCAACACTTTTCCTGATGCCTGGGAAAAAATCCGGACCGAAGAGTTTAGGAAGAGAATTGAAAGTGCAGTCAGAAACCTGTATGAAGGCCTCTGAAGGACTTAAATTAACTTTTAAAAACCAGTTTAAATTGGAAAAATTCAATTTTTGAAAAGGCTCCACTTTTGAGGAAATTCTGTTCCTGAATAAGCTTCAGTCCCGTGGGACTTCCTCAACTTCGACGCCCCCTTCAAAAACTACTGGGGCTCCCACAGCCTGTTCTATAAGTACTTTGGACTGGAGAGAGTATCCAAAAATCTTCTTAAAGAATTTTTTCTGTTTCTCAACTTCCCAGATTTCGAGCTGGCACTCCTGCTGGGCGTGCATTTCAAGCACAAGACCTTCGGTGGAAGCAATATAGAAACGGACATGGGATACAATACCGGTATGGGTACGGTCAAGCCCTTCGGCAATACGGAGAAGGGCACTGAGCGCCCTGATACTTTTTACAGCTTCTTTACTTAGCCCTGCAAGGTTGGGATGCTTCTTTTTAGGGATGTTTTTCCTGTGGAAATATGCAAGGTTTGCAATGATTTCGATTTCTTCAGGCTGGAAGCCAGGGAGGCAGCTTTCTCTTATAAGGTGATAGGCATGTGCCTGATGGGTATCATATGAGAGAAATGTCCCTATATCGTGCAGGGTCGCGCCGTACTCAAGAAGCTCTCTCTCACTTTCCTGAAACTCATAGACCCCAAGAGCCTGAATGCTGTCAAAGAGTTCAAGGGCAAGCCTAGTAACGATATGTGCATGTTCTTCGTCAAAGTTGCAGGCAAGGCCAAGCTGCATGATGCTGCGTTTTCTTACCGACATCTGCGTGACCATATAAGAGAATTCGCTCTTTGAGATATAGTCCACGAGCAGCCCTTCCCTGAGCCCGCGCTTGCTGACCGTAATCTCTGAAAGTTCGAGTTCCTCCATAAGCGTCTCGATGATTGCAGCGCCTGAAAGAATGATGTCTGCCCTCTGGGAGTTTATCCCCGGAAATTTGCGCCTCTCTTCAAGCGGCAGGGCGCACATTGCCCGGACAATTTTCTTCAGGTCTTCGTACTCCAGCTTCTCGAAACTTTCATGGGCTGTTTTATGAAGGTAAACAAAAGCGATTTTTGCAAGGTTTTCGATAGTCCCCGAGCTCCCAATCACACAGCCTACCCTGTACCTGGAAAGTTCTTTTGTTATATCCGCAGTCTTGCGCCGTATGTAGGCTTTGATCTGCTCATAACGCTCCTCGGAAACCGGACCTGTTTCATCCGGAAGAAACATGTTTGTCAGGCGGATTGACCCGAGATTAAGGGAATGAAGGAAGTAACACTGGCTCTGGTCCCCTACCGACACTTCAGTGCTCCCACCTCCGATATCAATAAAAAGGGCTTTTGAATAACCAAGGCGGAGTCCACTTGAAACTCCCAGATAAATCAGGCGGGCTTCTTCTAGCCCCGAAATCGTGCAGACCTCAAGGTTTGCCTCTCTTTTAATCATTTCAAGAAACTGGACCCTATTGCTCGCATCCCGGGTTGCGGAGGTTGCCACAGCTATGATCTCTTCTGCCCTGTAAGCCCTTGCAAGTTCCATGAACTTTTTACAGACAACGGTTGCCCGCTCCATTGCTTTTAGCTGCAGGATCCTGTCTATAAACTCCTTTTCTCCAAGCCGCACCGTTTCCTTCTGCTTGGTCAGGGGCTGGTAAGACCCGTTGGAATTGATCCGGACCAGAAGAAGCCGGACTGAGTTAGTCCCTATATCAATAAACGCAACAACCCTGCCGTCGGAATTTTTCTCGGGTTCCATTTATGACCACCTGAAAGCCCTTCCTTTCGTTTTTCGAGAAGGATTAAGAGAGCTTCATAAACTCCACAATATCAGTTTACATTTTGATTCAATTTGAGATTTATTTTCCGGATAGTATTTTCCTGAGTTCTATCTTTCTATATATGTGAAATTGTAAGTTCAAAAACCCTGCCCATGTCAATTACCCCTGAGCTAAAGACTCAGGGGTTTCCTGCTGAGGTTTTATGAAACTCCAGAGAGTAGCATAAAAATTTCAGGTGGGAAAGGAAAACACAGAAAACTAAAGGAACAATGGAAAAGGGAAAGAAAAGAGAAAACAAAAAGGGGAGGGGAGAGAGAAAACAAAAAAAGGATTATGAAAGTTTTCTTTCAGCCGTTTTCCGTTTTAAGCTCCCAGACACCTCTGTTCTCAAGCATCCAGAGCTGAGAATCCAGTTCTTCTTCATCGGGCTGCGGGTAGATCCTTTCAGTCCTGCCATTAGGGAGGAGAAGGCGAGCTTTTATGTTATCTTTCAGGTGGGTACCGAGGATGACATCGCGCATGATAGGAATGTAATCTGAAGATACTGGAAAGAGAACTTCGACCCGGTTGTCAAGGTTGCGGGGCATAAGGTCGGCACTGCCCATAAAGATCTCTTCTTTTCCACCATTCCTGAAATAATATACCCTTGAGTGCTCGAGAAAACGCCCGACTATAGAAGTGACCCTGATATTTTCGCTCAGCCCGTAAATGCCGGGCCTGAGGCAGCAGATGCCCCTGACAATGAGGTCTACCTTTACTCCAACCAGTGAAGCTCTGTAGAGTTCCCGGATGCACTGGTAGTCCACCAGGGAATTCATCTTGAAAAGCAGGTGACCGTCCCCAAATTTCTCGTGCAGGTCAATCTCGCGCCTGATGCGTTCAAGGATCTGATGCCTCATATTCTGCGGAGCTACCAGGAGCTTGATATAATGGTCCTTCCTGGAATAACCTGTGAGGGCATTGAAAAGGTCAGAGACGTCTTTGCCTATGAAAGGATCACTTGTGAGGTAGCCGAAATCAGTATAGAGTCTTCCTGTGACAGCGTTATAGTTTCCCGTGCTCATATGCACATAATATCTGATGCCTTCTGTTTCGGCTCTTACAATAAGGCACATCTTGGCATGGGTTTTGCGTCCGGGAAAGCCGTAGGCTACGTGAACGCCCTTACGTTCAAGTTCCTTTGCCCATCCAATGTTATTCTCTTCGTCAAAGCGGGCTTTAAGTTCGACAAGGACTGCAACCTGCTTGTTCCGGTCCGCAGCTTTCATAAGAGCCTGGATAATCCTGGAGTTGTCATCTACCCTGTATAACGTCATTTTAATTGCCAGAACATCCGGGTCATCAGCGGCTTCTTCAACCAGGTCGGTTACCGATTCGAAACTGTCGTAAGGGTGATAGAGAAGGACATCCTTCTTTTTCAAGGCGGTAAAAATATTTTCCTTATTAGCCAGAGAGGAATGTTTTCTCTGCTCAAAAGGCTCATATTTGAGTTCCGGACGATTAATTTGCGTAAGCTTCATGAGGCTTGAGAGGCCCAGAGGCGCCGCTGCCCTGAACATCAGAGGAGGAGTTAGCTCCAGGTTCTTAAGGAGAATATCAGAAACCCTTTCAGGCATAGTATAGTCGGTTTCAAGCCGGACAGCAGGCCCGAAGTAGTTTCTCCCCACCCTCTGCTTAACAGCCGTCAGAAGGTCCTTGTCCCCGTCCTCGTCAAAGCCGAGATCAGCATCTCGTGTGATCCTGAAAGGATAAGCTCCGAGGATGCGCTGTCCGGGGAACAGCAGATCGAGGTTTGCAGCAATCAGCTGTTCGAGCCACACAAAACGCCCTGATTTTAGTTCTTCAAAACTGGAAATTATTTTTTCCTGGCCTTCTTCAGGAACAACGATCAACCTTGTGAACAGAGGAGGGATCTTGACCCTGGCAAAACGTTCCCCGTATTCCAGGTCATCAATAAGTACGGCAAGGTTAAGACTGAGATTTGAAATATGGGGGAAAGGATGACCTGAATCGAAACCAAGGGGAGTAAGTAGTGGAAAAATATTTCTTTCGAAGTAGTCCCTGAGCTTTTCTCTATCTTCTCCGGAAAGCTCAAAGTAGTTAAGGACTTTAATTCCCTTTTCCCTTAGAGCCGGTTCGAGCACTTCATTCCAGCATCTGTCTTTTAGAGGAAGCTGCTTTAGAAGTTCTTCCCGGATGACCTGCAGCTGCTCCTGAGCCAGTTCATCTGCGCGGTCTTCCTTTGCCCCTTCAGTAATACGTTTCTTGACCCCGGAGACCCTGACCATGAAAAACTCATCAAGGTTGCTCCCGAAGATGGAAAGAAACTTAACTCTCTCAAACAGAGGATTACGTTCATCCAGAGCTTCTTCGAGTACTCTGTCATTAAACTGGAGCCAGCTGTATTCCCGGTCCGCATAAAGGCATGGATCACTCAGGTCAGGCATACCTGATACTTCAACCCGGACCCCATCAACACTATCCGTAACCAATCTATCAAAATCTGCACAATGAATTGGGAAGTTACGCTCCATTCCTATCACGCGTAGCCTGGGTTTTGTGTTTCTTCAGAGCCATCCTCAAAAATATAAGAAGATCGGAATATAAGATTTTTGCCTGTTTCATTATTTGACATTATTATCAGATGTTCATTCAGTATAATTAGCAGGGTTTAAAAGAAGATAACCTCGAATCTACTCAACAGCTAAAATAGCCAGTTTTCGGAAAAATTTTCCCTGAACTGCGTATCAACCCTTTCAATAACCATTAGCCGACTGAGTTTTCTATTCCCTGTCCGAGGCAAGGCGCATCTTCATATAAAGTTATCGGAGATGCATTGACACTAAGACGTATATAAACGTTTGGATTAACAGGAATGTAAGAACTGCCCGAAATCTTAGTCAACTCACTACTATTTATTAATATATAGTACTAAAGACTTATAATATTATCTCTTAGAAAACAGAGAAAAATAAACAAAAAATTAGGCACAATGCCACAAAAAAGAACATAGCGTATCTACAAAACCGAAAACAACAAGATAGTATCAGGGAAAACCGTCAAAAACCGCCAGAAAATACCACACGTGTTTGAAATAAATATATGTTAGAAGAAATTTATAAATTGCCCTGATAGTAGAATATAAGATATAGATTTTGACTTGAAAAAATATCCATTAACATTCAAATTGCCTTTTAATTTTTAAATTTGTCCATTAAATGGGCATAAAATTCCTGCTCTTTTCCTGTGGTCTTCCTCAGTAACCTTTCTACAATCAACTCAGGAGTGCTTCTTGCCACACAATTGTATACCGGGTTTCGGTTTACTATAAGTTCCAGGCTGGAATCCAGACCCTCGGCTTCGATTCCGTCCACTCTGATGTCTGTCCCGGTGTTTTCAAGGATCAATTCCGAAAGATGGGAGACAAAAACCCCAAGGCTCTCTTCGCTCCGGGAAAGGTATTCAAGGATCCCTGCTATGATCCGGGCTGAAGCTCCGGGTTCGGTAATTGATTCCAGCTCATCGGCAAGCACAAGTTTTCCGGAAGCTTCGGATAGCACGGAAAATTGCTTGAGGGTTGTTTCAAAGGCTCCTGCATCAAGCGTTCCTTTTGATTTTCCAAAATAATAGAATTCTTCTACAGGTCCCAGCTCAAGTTCTTTTGCAGGGACAGGAAAACCCATGTGGCCGAGTACTACACACTGGGCAAGCAATTCAAGTAAAGAGGTTTTGCCCCCGGAGTTCACACCGCTCAAAAGTACAACCCTGTTTTCCAGGCCCTCCGGAGAAAAACGCGTTTTTCCGACGGAATAACTGACAGGGTCAATTTCTCCGTACCTGGCTTTCAGGAAAAGGTTTTCTCCCTCTTCAAAGCCAATTCCAGCTTCAGGGACGGTCTCCGGCATTTTCAGCCGGAACTGCGCGGCAAAGCAGGCTATGGAAAAACCCAGGTCAAAGTCAAGGACCTCCCTGACAAGCCTTTCTACAGGCTGACGGAAGGTTGAGAGGACTTTTGCAAGCTCCCTTTTGCGAGTAAGCCTTGCTTTTTCAAGGGACATATTCAGTTTTTGCCTGAAAAGCTGCAGCTGAGCCTGTTCTACCCTGAGAGGATAGGAAATTTCGTCGGAAAAGAGAGAGTCAAGCATCAGTTTTTCCTGTTTCTGGAAATTGAGCTTTTCTGCGAGTCCCTCTTTTACGGCTCCGACCTCGCCTATGTAGACCCTGTGGAGTTCTTTTGCAAGCAGGTCTTTAATTTCCATTCCCCCGCTCACAAGCTTGATGAGTTCCTGCCCGCTCAGGGTAAGAGAACTTGCTTCGAGTTTCAGGTTCATGTGCTGGTTTGCCTCATTTAAGGCAGAGGTCAGCACAGGATCAAGGTTTTTCAGGGCAGCTCCAAGCCTGTCAAGTTCGGGGTCAAAACCCTCAACAGGCTTTCCATCCTCTCCCACTTTTAGAAGGGCTGTTTTAAGGGTCTCAAGATCCTCTTCTGAGAGTTCCTCAAAGAAATCAAAGCCTGAAGACCGCAGAGTTGATACTATATTCAGGCAGGCAAGAATGCAGGCCAGGTTCCTTGCAAAAAAAGCCAGCTCTACTTCAGGCAGGATCTGCCAGAATTCCGCTTTTGAAGGGTCCTGGAGAAATTCGGGGTCAAGCCCTTCAGGAAGATCAAAACTAAGATAAGTATCATCAAAAATAATCACACTTGAGTAGCCTCTCGCGAGATCTACGAACTCTGAAAAACTCTCCACCGCCTGGATAGGCAAAAATGCCTGGAACCTTTCCCTGGCTGCATCCAGAGTTTTCTGGTCCCCGGAGAGGATGATCCTGTCTCTTACCCGCAGGTTTCCCGGGATCGGCCTTAGCTTTTTCACGCTGGAAAGGAGATTAAGGAACGCCTTATCTGCAGAGAGAACATCTGCCAGCTCCAGGTACTCTCCTACAAAAGCTCTCCTCTCCTGAATAAGGTCCATACGGGATGCAGGAAACGGATAAAAAAGGTCCAGCTTGTCCCTCGCATGCGGAGTGTGGGCAAACGTCTTTATCAGCTCAAGCAGGCGGGAGTACAGGTCAAGAGCTTCTTTTGTTTTCAGAAAATCGGAAATTGCACATCCTTCAGCCTGGGCCCTGACATCCCTGGCAAGGGAAAGAGCAAATGTATGGCTGACCCCGTTTACCTCGGAAAGCGAAGCTATGTCTCCTTCAAGAATTGCCTGGAGAGCTGCATCCTCACTTCCAAAATGCTCGACAAGCCTGCTGGCTACTCGCTCACCTATTCCATGAAGTTCCCGTAAGCCTGAGAGTTGCTGAGAAGATGCCATATTCAAAACACTTTTAGAAAATCAATTGAACCGGATCCTATGCCCGAATGTTTTCAGTTCAGGAGGAGCTCAAGTTCTTTTTCAAGATCGGAGCGCATGGAAGCTGTGTATCCGTGCGTTTTTTCAGTAACATTATACATTGCCTTCGGTTCTTTTGCAAGGTCAAAGGTCCTGAGTGCCAGTTCATGGGAGATTACAGTATCATTAAAAGAATGAATCAGCACAAGCCTTGAAGGAGGCAGGGCACTTAAGTAGGTGTCAGGGTCAATTGAGCGGGAGAAACGATAAGCTTCGGAGTCAGCTATGCCGGCAGGGTCACCCTCTTCAATGCCGTACCCGGAAGTACTGATCCCTATAACTCCTTTAAGGGAAGGGTCAAGGGCACAGGCAATAATTGCAAACCTGCCACCGTTACTTTCCCCGAGGATTGCAAGCCTTTCAGGATTTATTTCAGGCTGGACGGAAAGCACATCTGCGGCTTTGAGGGTATCGTAAACCATAAGGTATTCAACAGGTTCAAGCCCTGCCCTGAAAAGTTCGAGATCTCTTTTAATGTTTACTGCGCCCTGATTACGCTGGTCAAGGGCAAGGGTTACATACCCCATTTTAGAGAGTTCGGCAGCCAGCCCCTGTTCACCTTCTTTGCTAACTCCTGCTCCCGGAAGCAGAACTATGCCGGCGGAAGAAGAAGAAGAAGAGTTTGCAGGAACCCTCATTAGAGCCTGGACTTTTTCGCCTCTGCTCTCAAAAGATACCAGTTTCAGAATATCCGGATCTTCAGGAGAGTAAAGGTCTTCAATTTCCTGAACCGTAAACACAGGCTCGTCCCTCGGGGGAAAAGATAATGTGCCTGCCTTCGAAATCTCCCACGGAAGAGTTTCTCCTATGGAATTAGAGGGGTTGTACATGACCCCGAAGATACCCATAGCTATCAGGAGAAAACCCAGGAAAAAAACTAAGGGTTTCGGGATTCTGGCGCCTGAAGAAGCTTTCTTCGTTTTCTTGAGTTCTTTTTTTCCAGAAATATGCTTGCTCAAGGGAACCCTGCCAGAAAACCGTAGTTACGGCCAGAAGCCGTTTACAGCACTTAAGAATAATACTACTATGCCCGCAAGGGCGCCGGCAATCAGAACTGTTTTGGGTTGGATGTGAACCGCATTTTTGTCAGCTTCGTAGTAGCGCATGAGCCCTGCTGAGGACTGAAGTCCGGTACCTGATTTTTTAGCCATGAGTAAAACACCTTATGAATGCATGTGATATTGATTATGTGATATTGATTATGTGATATTGATTAAAAGTTACGTTCTTGATTGGAAGTTACATTTAATTAGAAATTTAGTTTAAGATTTGGATTCATTGGATCAATATTCGTTATCGTGATATCCTGTGATAACCATATGAAGTATTATTTTTGGAATATGTATTTAGGTATAAAATTATCCGTGTGTTTATATATATTTAATTAATTATTTATACATTTACTTATTTACTTACTTATTTAATTATTTAATTATTCATACATTTACTTATTTATTTACTTATTTAGGAATATTATCTTGAAATTAGAAAATGTAACTCAACTGTAAATTTACTGTTAGTTTTGAACTACTCATTTAGATAGTTACCAGATAATTTACAGTTCTCATATATAAATCCTGCAGAGCTATTCCGGAGCAATCCTGCGACAAGAAAGGAAACCTGTGATCTTAAGGATCTAAGGATCCGAAAAATCAGAGACTGAAGACCTTAGATCAGAACCTCGTCCAGCAGGAAAGGCGGGTAAAATGCGCCTCTTTCAGTGATTACCGCAGTCACATTTTCCATGGGAGTCGCATCAAAAGCAGGATTATAAACCTCAACATCTTTTGGGGCAAGCTGTTCGCAGCCTGAGAACCGCAGTTCGTCAGGATTTCGCATTTCAATCTTTACACTTCCTTCCCAGCCTTCGAAATCGAAAGTAGAGACCGGGGCTGCCACATAAAAGGGAATTTCATGCTCTTTTGCAAGGATAGAATGCGTATAGGTACCGATCTTGTTAAAAACAACATCCTGGGTAATTCGGTCGGCTCCTACGAGCACGCTGTTTACGAGCCCCTGGCGCATTGCCCAGCCAGCCATCGAATCTGCAATAAGGGTCACAGGGATTTTATCCTGCATGAGTTCCCAGGTGGTGATCCTGCTCCCCTGGTTCAAAGGTCTTGTCTCACAGGCAATAACTTTGATATTTTTGCCTTCTGCAACAGCCGAACGTACAACTCCGAGAGCTGTACCCCAGTCAACACAAGCAAGCCTTCCTGCATTGCAGTGCGTGAGTACGGTATCTCCATCTTTCAGGAACTTTGATCCGTATTTACCTATGAGCTTATTGATTTCAATATCCTCTTCTGCAATATCCCGGGCTTCCTGAAGGGCAATATCCCGTACTCCCTGAACATTGAAGGCATCAGAAACTGCTTTTAAAACCCTGTCCACACCCCAGCCAAGGTTTACGGCCGTAGGGCGGGTCGATTTAAGTGCTTTTGCCGCAACCTCGAGGTCACGGATTATGGATTCGATATCTTTTGCCCCGCTAAGGAAAGCTGCCAGAGCAATTCCAAAACCTCCTGCAGCACCGAGTGCAGGTGCACCCCTGATCCTGAGAGATTTTATAGCTTCACAGAGCGAACTCAGGGTTTTGCATTCTATTACCCTGTACTCCTGCGGGAGCAAGGTCTGGTCTACCAGCACCACAGAATTGGACTCTTCGTTCCAGTCAATTGTCCTCATTAAATCACTTTCCGATGTGAAAATCAGGTTCTGCCGGGAAATCTTCCGACTTCCTTTTCAAGCCACCCATCCAATAAAAACCTATTCGACTCTTCCTTCTACAGGTGTGAGTGTTTCGTTTCCCGATCACTATCAGACAACCTGAAAACTTGAATAAGGGGCTCAAATAAAAAATATCTGTTTCGGATTAAAAATAACAATACAAGATAACAATACAAGATAACAATACAAGATAACAATACAAGATAACAATACAAGATAACAATACAAGATAACAATACAAATGATGTTTAGAAGCCGAGCATCAGATTAATAATTTTATTTCATTATAAGCAAGCATGTATAGAGTAAGTCTGAGATATAGATAAACAAACATGATATTTATTTAGCAAAGGGCAAAGTTAGATATGTTAGATATGTTAGAATATAATAGATTTATAAAGTAACAGTACAAATAAGAAAATATTTAAAATCCATAGTTGAGACACAGGAAGATTCGTAATTTCAGGAATCATAATTTCATTAACTGCCCCCAGACTAAAGACCTGGAGGTTTTACACTTCTTCCTATAAATTTCATGGACCTTGAATCCGTAAATCCCTGGATCCATAAATCCCTGGATCCATAAATTATGAAAGTTTTGGAAGTTTTGAGAATCTGTCGTTTCATGCACGTTGTGGTTTATGAGAGTCAGGGTATTCATCGGAGAGTAAGCGCTTATGACAAAAATAAAAATAGCAATTGCAGGAATCGGGAACTGTGCAAGCTCTTTGATACAGGGCATCGAGTACTATAAAACCGAAGATAAGGATCCCATAGGACTTATGCACAGGGACATTGGAGGGTACGGGCCCAGCGATATCAAAGTTGTTACTGCCTTCGACATTGATGCAAGGAAGGTAGGAATAGATGTATCCGAGGCCATTTTTGCTCCCCCAAACTGCACCGCGGTTTTTTGTCCTGATATCCCCTCCACAGGTGTGAAGGTTAAGATGGGCAGAGTTCTTGACGGGTTCTCTGACCACATGAAGAATTATGGGGAAAATTACACATTTGTTGTCAGCAGAGAGCCTGAAGCCACAAAAGCAGACATCGTAAAAGAACTGAAGGATTCAGGAGCCGAAATGCTTCTTAATTACCTTCCTGTCGGTTCTGAAGAAGCTGTCCGTTTCTATGCCGAATGCGCTCTTGAAGCCGGAGTGGCTTTAATCAACAACATGCCTGTTTTCATTGCAAGCAATCCTGAGTGGGCAAAACGGTTTAAAGAAAAGAATATTCCTGTTATCGGAGACGATATCAAAGCCCAGCTTGGAGCAACGATTACCCACAGGGTCCTTGCAGACCTATTTGAAAAACGCGGTGTAAAGCTCGAAAGGACATATCAGCTGAACACTGGCGGAAACACCGATTTCCTCAATATGCTCAACAGGGACAGGCTTGTTTCCAAGCGTGAATCCAAGACGGAAGCCGTCCAGTCCGTGCTCTCGCATAGGCTTGAGGATGAAAATATCCATATCGGACCGAGCGACTACGTTGCCTGGCAGAAAGACAACAAGGTCTGTTTCCTTCGCATGGAGGGCAAGCTCTTTGGGGACGTGCCCATGAACCTTGAACTGAGGCTCTCGGTAGAAGATTCCCCTAACTCCGCAGGTGTGGTAATTGATGCCATTCGCTGCTGTAAGCTGGCTCTTGACCGCGGGATAGGAGGAGTGCTGTACTCCCCGGCTTCCTACTTCATGAAGCATCCGGCTATCCAGTACCCTGATGATGAAGCATACCGCAGAACCGAAGAGTTCATAGCCGGAACACGAGAACGTTAAAGCAAGACGGAAAAAAATTCCTGAAGAAGAAGAAGAAATTCCCGAAGAAGAAGAAATTCTTATTGAAGACAGTTTTGAGGCCAGAAAATCCCGGAAACATCCGGGAATTTTACGTTTTTCTGTTCCTGAATATTTCCTGCTGACTGAAATTTTTCTACGGAATTGATCTCAACAGAATTTATCTCAATGTTTTTACTATTTAACGGATTCCATCAGCCGTAATTTTAAACTCCGCATTTGTGCCTTCGGGACGGGAGCGGTGTTTGAAGAGAGTGGCGCGCCTTGTCCCTTCACCTGTTTTTTCCAGCTGGATGATCGTCTTTGAGATATGTTCCAGGGAACTGCCCCCCAATGGACGCACCCCTCCTGCAATAATATCTGAGTATACCTGATTTGTTATAACTGCAACAAAACCGTGTTTGCGAGACAGAGCATGCAGAAACCCTATCTGGCTAGCAAGTTCTCTGCGGCTTTTTATGCCGGTCTCCTCATCTTCGAGTTCAAACCTGTAGTATGAAGTTGCAGAATCCAGAATCACGAGCCCGATATTCTCACCTGCGATCCTCTCCACCTCTCTTACGGACGCATACTGCTCTTCAAAACTCAGGGGTTCGTAGATAATTATGCTCCTGGCTATTTCCTTGGCATTTTCCCCTGCAATCTGCTTGAAACGAACAGGAGAAAGCCCTTCCGTATCTATGAAAATGACTTTCTGTCCCTGCTTTACACATTCCACTGCAAGCTGGATACAGATATTTGTTTTTCCGGTTCCTGCGGCTCCGAAGATCTGAGTTACGATCCCTCTCTCGAAACCTCCTCCCAGGAGGTCATCAAGGGGTTTACAACCGGAAGATAATAGTTTCTCTATGGCGTGACACCTCTCTTTGCACTTGACAGAAGTATGAAAGACCCATGATATAATGCTTTTTTCATAATTTTCAACATATTCGGACAGATTAAAGATTTTCAAGGACGAATAAAAGTATTTAAGTAGACATAGAAGAAATGCTCAGGTTTGAATTCTCAGACCTGAAGAAACGGAGAAAAAAATTTTCATGAATATCTTGAAACTGAAAATATCCTTTACTAATATATTGCAATGTTTTCAAGGAATAAAGCCATATAGATGGTATCCATACCTATATCCATTAAAGTACCACCCATATAAAATAAAGTCTTCTGTACTTGAAAATAGTCCCACAAATCAGGTATTTTTTAAAAAACAGAAGCCCATAAGATTGTCACCAGATCTGATAACAAACAACGGTCTTTGTATACAAAGTAAGAGGGTAATTGTATTCAAAGATGAGTTGAAAAACCATTATAAGTAAGATCTGGCATTTAGAATAATTACCTGGAAATTAAGAGAACCTTCACTCAATAGAGTGAAAAAATGATATCAAGAGGGGCACTCTTTATAAAAAGCATGCCCTGTTCCTATATTGCTGACTAGTCTGGGAGAGTTATTATAGAATAAACCGGGTTGGCTAAGGAATAGTACCCATGCGGGGTTTTGTTTTATTGCTTTGATGCGCTCTGCGCCGGCATACTCACTCTCCGCACACCGTAAATAAAACGAGTAAGTAAATAACGAAACATGTAAAAGGCATGTAAGAAACATGTTAAAAAGACTGTACCATTAAATCAGAGGGGCGCAAATTATGGCAAAAATAATAGTTTACACAACGGAACGTTGTCCGAAATGCAATAAATTGAAAAAATTCCTGGAAGCAAATTCAGTACCCTTCGAAGTAGCAGATATGTCCACCCCGGAAGCTCTGACCGAACTGCGTTTCAACGGGGTCTTCACAGTGACAGCGCCTGTATTACAGATCAATAGTGAATTCCTCACGTATACCGAAATATTCCGCGGGGAAGAAGTGAATCCGGAAAAACTCCGGGGAATTCTGTGACAAACCCCGCTAAGCTTCAAAACGACTTAAATAATTTCCATATCCCTCCTTAAAACAACAACTGAAGATGAGAAAATGACAGGCGATATTCTCTTAACCGATGATGAATTATCTGATAATCAGCCAGTGCAAAAGACACTTGACGGGCTCTCCACCTCTTCCCTCCCCAAAAAAGACCAATTATCTGATAATCAGCCCGTACAAAAGACACTTGATGGGCTTTCCGTCTCTCCCCTCCCCAAAGTAAGGACAACAGAAGGTTTCATCCTTAACTGGGACAGGAATATCATTGTAAGCCAGCTCCTGAAAGAAACAAAATTAAGTGAGATCTTCTACAACAAGCCTGCAATCACAAAAGAAGAAGCTGTTGATATTGCAAAAGAAGCGGAAAGGATCATCCGAAAGATGAATATCAAATTTCTTTCAGGACCTCTTATCCGGGAAATAGTCAACAATATTCTTCTTGACAGGGGGCGTGTAGAATGGAGAAATATCATGACAAGAGTCGGAGCTTCGGTCTACGATGCCTACGAAATCGACTCCGGATACGGCTTTGGGGCAAACGATAATGCAAACCAGCTGAACAACGCTGAGACATCCCACAAAAGAAAAGCCGACAAAATGTCCAAAGAGCAAAATCTCCTTCTGATGCCAAAAGAGCTTGCAGACCTGCACCTGAACGGGGACTTCCATATCCACGACCTCGAATACATGGGCACAAGGCCTTTTTGCCAGGACTGGGACCTCCGCTACTTCTTTTATTATGGGCTCATGCCTGATGGAGTAGGCACCCAATCAAGTGTTGCAAAACCTGCAAAGAATGCAGAGGTAGCTTTCCTTCATGCTGTAAAGGCAATGGGTTCGGCTCAGACCAACTTTGCAGGCGGGCAGGGCTTTTACAATTTCCTGACCTTTATGGCCCCCTATCTGGAAGGCAAGTCCGAAGTTGAGATAAGACAGCTTATGCAGATGTTCGTCTATGAAATGATGCAGATGATGTGCGCAAGAGGCGGGCAAACTGTCTTTTCATCCGTGCAGCTTTCCCCTGGGGTTCCGAAGCTCTGGAGAAACATTCCAATTGTTGCCATGGGTAAGGTCTGTGACGGCAAGCAGGCCCCCCTCAGAACCTACGGAGAATTTGAAAAAGAGGTCCGGCTTGGATTTAAGGCCATTATGGATGTCATGCTTGAAGGAGATGCCTGGGGCAAACCTTTCAGCTTCCCGAAGCCGGAAATTTCTCTCGAACCTGACTTTATGGAAGAAAACGAGGAGTTCAACAGGGCTCACCCCGAACTTCCGACATATCAAGGGCTTTACAGGATGACCTTTGAACTGGCTGCCAAATTCGGAACTCCCTACTTTGACAACCAGCTTCCCGAGTACAGGGGCGCAGGAGAAGGAATTTCATGTTACCAGTGCTGTGCCTACCAGTTCTCTTCAAACCCTACCGACGATAAAGACTTCGGTGACAAGCTGCATTTCAAAGATGGAAGGCATTTCTCTATGGGCTCATGGATGGTTCTGTCCTTAAACTGTCCCAGGGCTGCATACAGGGCTGAATATGATGATGAGAAACTTTTCACCGAACTAAAGACCCTTATGAACAGGGGTGTGGAAGTTTTCAAGATCAAGCGAAAATGGATGAACAGCCTGATCAAGAAAAACAGGATTCCCTTTGCAGCCCAGTGTCCCAAGGACCCGAACAACGGAGAAAAAGGAGCAATGGCTGTGGACTTCGACAGCCTTGTGTATACTATTGGAGTAATAGGAATTAATGAGATGGTCCAGTACCACACCGGCTACCAGATCCACGAGTCTCCTGTTGCGTATAAGCTCGCCATCCGGGCTATGTTCGAAATGAAAATGCATGCTCAGAAGCTCTCAAAGGAAAACGATATGGAAATTGCCCTTGCAAGGACTCCTGCGGAAACTACAGCCCAGCGTTTTGCAGTCTCAGATCTCCTGCACAGGGAATATGCCGACAAAGCCGAGCTCACAATTAAAGGGGACCTGGAAACCGCAAAGAAAGATTTCAATGAGACCCACGATCTGCCCATTTACTATACCAACGGAACTCATATCCCACCAGGTGCCGATATCTCTCTGCCTGAAAGGATAAAGTATGAGCACACTTTCTTCCCGATAGTAGACGGTGGAAACATCATGCATATCTGGCTTGGAGAAGGTAAACCGGATCCTGACGGCCTGCAGGAACTTGCCATGCATATAGCAAAGAACACACAGACTGGGTACTTTGCCTTCACACGGGACATGACCGTATGCACTGACGAGGGATATGTAGCCGCCGGCCTGCTTGACAAATGCCCGAAATGCGGATCTGAAAATGTGCAGCACCTATCAAGGATTACTGGCTATCTCCAGTCCGTGGAAGGCTGGAACAAAGGTAAGCGCCAGGAACTCAAGGACAGAAAACGCTACAGCACAAGGGAACTCAAATGAGTCCCCTTAACCCTTTTTACGCAAACTGGAAATGGTAACTGCTATGAAGGTAAACTACGCAGGCACTGTTTCGATCTCAACCTGTGACTGGATAGGAAAGGCTGCAGTCACCATCTTTTTTAGGGGATGTCCTCTTCGCTGTCCTTACTGCCAGAACCATCCGTACCTTGAAGGGCCGGGTCTTGTGGAACTTGAATTTGTGAAAGAGCAGATTAAAACATCGAAACCTTTTGTAAGTGCGGTTGTTTTTTCGGGAGGTGAGCCTCTCATGCAGGACGCTGTTGTCCCCCTTGCAGAGTTTGCAAAAAATCTAGGGCTTGCAGTTGGGATCCACACAAACGGTTGTTACCCTGAAAGGGCAGCAGAACTGGTTAAACGGAAACTGGTTGATAAGTTCTTTATCGACGTAAAAGCTCCTCTTGACGATCCCGAGCTTTATGGAAAGGTTACCGGATGGAAAGCGTACAATGGGGAAAGCAGTACCGTCAAAAAGACTCCAGAAGAGATCACATCAGCCATTGCAAAAACGATTGAGACTGCAGATGCCAGCGGCCTGGAACTGGAACTCCGGACAACAGCAATCAGAGGTTTTATCGGAAACGAGAAGGAAATCTCTCAGATAGCAGCCTGGATTTCGGAACATATAAAAAATAGAGAGGTTACCTATGTGCTGCAGCAGGGAATCCCGGAACACAGCCTGCAGGAAGACCTCAGGAAAAACAGGGTTCTGGAGAGAGAGGAACTTCTTGAACTAGGGAAAATAGCAAAAGGATTCCTGGAAAACGTAAGGATAAGGACAAAAGAAGAAGGGGAAGAAATTATCTGATATTGTCTAGCACCATTAAGTAATCTTACTGATGCCTGATATTTACAGATATTTATTACAATATTTATGGCATTTTACTGGCACTTTTCCCTTTTTTTGCCTGTATTCCCCGGAAAAGATTTTGATCAATTCACTCTTTCATCTTTCTATTAATTTATATCTTATTAATTTTGATCTTACCAGATTTTTACAGAAAAAATATGTTTTAGGTTCAAATGAATTTGAAGTTTACAAAAGTCTTATACATGCCAAAGCATAAAAGACACTGATTAAACCCCTGGTAAAACCCCCTTACCTGAAATTCTATTATCCTGTATCCGGAAGTACAGGTATCCCGAAAAGTTTCCCCATAGTTTCTCCGTGATATTCCTGTTGTACTCCTGACAATATATCGAAGACTCCTGTATATACGCCACCAAACTTTTGTGTAACCTCCGGGGTTACAAAAGTTACATAAAGGAGATAGACTCAGTCCATTTTAACCCGGAGAAGGATACGTATCTATAAAGAAGGAAAGCAAGCAAGAAGGAAAACAGGCTATAGCTTCCAGAAAAATGACCATGAAAGAAACAAAAGTATCTTCAATCGGAGAGCGCGCTTTAATCTCCCGCTTATCTGAGATTTTCAATGCTCCTGAAGGAAAGGAGAGAGGACAGGAAGGACTCCTTATAGGTGCCGGTTCCGATGACTGTGCCGTCCTTGACCTGAAAGGCGAAGGCTGCCTGGTTGTTACGACTGATATGCTGCACAGGACCACGGACTTTCCGGCAGAGATGACCCCCTGGCAGATGGGCTGGATGTCCGCAGCCGTAAACCTGAGCGATATCGCAGCCATGGGTGCAGAACCAGCAGGGCTCCTTATGGCAATAGGCATGCCTGCAGATACTGAAATTGCTTTTGTCGAAGAACTTGCAAAAGGTATACAGGCGTGCGCCGAGTTCTGCGGGACTGCTGTTGTCGGAGGCGACCTCGATACCCACGCAGAACTGACAATTACAGGGACAGCTCTGGGAAGAGTTAAAAAAAGCCAGCTACTCCTGCGAAAAGGGGCAAAGCCCGGAGATCTTGTCTGTCTTACAGGACATACAGGGTCAGCCGGAGCCGCCCTTAAAGCGATTCAGTCAAAAAAGCCGGTCAGCGAAACCGTCCTGAAGGCTCTTTTTGAACCCGTTCCCCGCACAATGGAAGCCCGGAAACTGGCTGAGTCGGGTGCGGTCACATCCATGATGGATACAAGCGACGGACTTGCTATGTCTCTTTACGACCTTGCCAGACAGAGTAAGGTAGGTTTCAGGGTCCTGGAAGATGCCCTTCCCATCCTCCCGGAAGTCAGAGAGTTTGCCTCAGGTCCCGGGGAACTGCTGGAACTTGCCCTTTACACAGGTGGAGACTTTGAACTCATTTTCACAGTTGACCCGGAACGGCTGAAAAAAGTACAAAATATATGTAACTTGACTATCATAGGGGAATGCACAAAGTACGAAACGGGTATTGTGCTCGAATCCCCGGAATTCAGGCTGACAACTATAGAACAGCGGGGATACCAGCAACTAAAAGCCGAAACGGCTGATTAGCCTTCCTGAATAAACTAATGTTAACCCCCCATAAAATAAAAGCCTGGAGTGAGAGAAAAAATTAAAAAATATTGGCTGATAAAGCTCACATGATCACAAAAATAGAGCAAACTTCAGGTTAAACTGACTAAATTCGTAACTATAAAATTCGTAACTATATAAATTATGCACAAGGTTCAGAAGGATAAGAATATGAAAAAAGCTAGTCTACAAATATTTACAGCAATTCTGGTGCTGGGGCTATTTTGCGGAGTTGCATGGGCTACTCCCGGTTTAGGAAGTTTTTCCCCGACATCGGACCCTACATCTACAGTAGGTCAGAATCAGGAATTCGTAATCAATACAAATGAAACATGTAATATAACATGGTACGTCAACGGCGCCATGGTGAAAAACTCGGCAACAAATGTCAATACGGACACATATTCAAACAATACGGCGCCTGCAGGAAGCTACGCGGTCAGAGCAGAAGCCCAGAATGCAAACGGAACAGTACCGAAAGAGTGGACATGGACTGTAGAAAGTGAAGGGCTTAGCATCCAGAGCTTTTCCCCGACATCGGACCCTACATCCACAGTAGGTCAGAATCAGGAATTCGTAATCAATACAAACCAGTTCTGTAATATAACATGGTACGTCAACGGCGCCATGGTGAAAAACTCGGCAACAAATGTCAATACGGACACATATTCAAACAATACGGCGCCTGCAGGAAGCTACGCGGTCAGAGCAGAAGCCCAGAATGTAAACGGAACAGTACCGAAAGAATGGACATGGACTGTAGAAAGTGAAGGGCTTAGCATCCAGAGCTTTTCCCCGACATCGGACCCCACATCCACAGTAGGTCAGAATCAGGAATTCGCAATCAATACAAACCAGTTCTGTAATATAACATGGTACGTCAACGGCGCCATGGTGAAAAACTCGGCAACAAATGTCAATACGGACACATATTCGAACAATACGGCGCCTGCAGGAAGCTACGCGGTCAGAGCAGAAGCCCAGAATGTAAACGGAACAGTACCGAAAGAATGGACATGGACAGTAGGAACAACCGGCGTACCTGTCACTGTTGACCCCTCAGAAGGGACGGTTGAGGTAGCTCAGGGAGGAGCTAAGACTTTCTATGTCAATTCAATAAGCGGCCAGAATATCAAAGTAGATTGGCTTGTCAATGACGTGTTGAAGGGAAACCAAACAGGACCTTCCTCTTCATACGAGTTTAAAGGAGATACTACCGGCGACAACACTCTTAAAGCAGTGATCACCGATCCCAACGGCGTTTATGCTTCATCTACAAAAACATGGACTGTGAAAGTCCAGTCCAAGTACTATTCAAGCGGGAACAGGATATGGGATGAAAGCCTTGGGATGGCCACTACATACACATGGAATGCTCAGAGTTATTCAGGCTTCTATTATGACCTTGATTCCGGAGTGTCTTCTGAAGAGATGACCATCACTGGCATAGGCAGAAACATAGGTAACGGAGACATCGAGTACAGCACAAAACCTACTACAACTGACTTTGAGCACGGAGAATGGGGCTCATACCAGATAATAGGATTTATGGCAGAGAAATACTTCGCAGGCTACATTAACGCGAACACCACAGTTGAAGGAATAGACGATGTAAGCCTGATATCCGACGGTGTACTTGCCAAGATCCTGATCGACAGTGATGATAAAGAGTCCGCATATTCAGGAGACGCCCTTGTGCTTGAAGATGGTTATTCCCTGAACATTGTGGAAGTAGATGTTAATGGAAAATCCGTCTGGGTCCAGCTTGAAAAGGACGGAGACGTCGTGGACGATGATTTCATCACCTCTGGCCAGGACTACACCTATGAAGCCGAACTCGGAGAAGCAGAAGACGTACCCATAATCATTGCCCATTTCGGCACGGTTTTTGCAGGCGCTGAGACCTCTGCAGTCTTCATACAGGGTCTCTTCCAGGTCTCGGACAACTATGTGGAACTTACAAATGGAGATTCCTACGGGGAAATGGAAGTAACATCCCTCAGCAGCAGTGAAATAAAAATGAAGAATGAGGACGATATAGGCCTTGATAAAGGTGACACAATCGACCTTATGGGTAAGATACAGCTTCAGGTAGCTGATGACAACATACTGCGCTTTGCCCCTGTCCTTGATACCACAGAAGAAGGAACTTACGAACTGCGCGGAACTGTCTACGATAAAGATGCCGCTGGGGACTCTCTTCCAACCTGGACGCCCTACAACTTTGAAGGCTTCTATTACAACATAGATGAGGGAATAGGAACCGAACAGCTGGAAATCAAGCAGTTTAATGGCAGAGAAATCCCCTCAGGAAACCTGCTCTACACGTCCTCACCCCAACCTGTTGAGTTTGAACACGACGAGTGGGGCAATTTCACAGTTGTCGGGTTCATGGCAGAAAAATACTTTGCAGGATATCCAAAAGGTACTGTCGACGGAAAAATTAATGATGTGAGCGTTCTTTCGGATAATGTCCTTGCCAAAGTCCTTACAGACAGCGATGACAAAGAGTCCATGTACTCGGGTTCTGCCCTTGTGCTTGAGGACGGCTATTCTTTGAACATCCTGGAAGTCGATATTAATGGAAAATCCGTCTGGGTTCAGCTTGAAAAGGACGGAGACGTCGTGGACGATGATTTCATCACCTCTGGCCAGGACTACATATATGAAACCGCACTCGGAGAAGCAGAAGACGTACCCATAATTATTGTCCATTTCGGCACGGTTTTTGCAGGTGCTGAGACCTCTGCTGTCTTCACACAGGGCATCTTCCAGATCTCGGATGATTACATTGAAATTAATAATGGGGATACCTTCGATGAGATGGAGATCTCCAGCGTCTCAGAAAGCGGCATCACAATGAAGAACGATGATGATATCGGGCTTGGTGATGACGATACCATTGACATTATGGGCGACGTCAAGTTCAAGACAGCTGATGACAACACTCTCAGGTTCTACCCCTTCGTTGAAGTCGAAGGTGAAGGCGGATCCAGCAAGGAACTCGCGATAAGTTTGCCTGATGAGATTATTGTAGGCGAAACTTTTGAGATCAAGGTGAATGCAGGTAACGACTCAATAGAAGGCGTCAACGTAAAGGTCGACACGGTCAGCGCAGGCAAAACCAATGCAAATGGAATTGTTGAGTACACTGCCGAAGAGGAAGGAACCTTCAAGATAACCGCCGAAAAGGACGGGTACACCACCGCAAACAAGAACGCAAAAGTCATTCCTCCGAAAGAGAAGATGAGCCTCACTGTCTCTCCTGAAACAGTGTATAAAGGAGATACGATTACCATAGAGGCATTAAAAACAATTGGCGGAGACCCTATTGAAGGTGCAAACGTCTCAATCAATAGTAAAGCCCTTGGAAAAACCGGATCCGACGGAAAGATTACGTTCACCACGGAGGAAGTCGGTAAAATCAAAATCAACGCTGCCAGAGAGGGCTTCCTTGACAAGAGCGTTGAAGTCGATGTGAAGGACTATGAAGCTATCTTCGAGTTCTCCAACCTGGTAATTGACCCGATAGAGGTCAGAGCCGGAAAGGAAACAACAATCACTATTGATGCCGAAAACACGGGTAATGCTGCAGGGAATTACAGCGTGGAACTGTTTGTGAACGAAAGTTCGGTTGATTCAAAGCAGATTTCCCTTGATATAGGAGAAAGCACATCAGTGACCTTCAAACACAGTGAAGAGGTCCCAGGCACCTATAATGTAAAAATAGGAGGGCAGGAGGCCACCTATACGGTAAAAGAAAAGTCTTCTATGCTGCTTTATGCCCTGATAACTATTATCCTGTTACTGGGCGGCGGGATAGCTTACATGTTTACCAAAGGCGGCTGGACTGTGGCAACCATGCAGGCAAAGATAGATGAACTTATCAGGTCGGCAAACCTGAAAAAGTAAAAGTAATAGAAAAGCTGAGAAAACAGGAAACTCAAACAAAAAAGAATTTAAAATTTCCCGCGTTAACTGAAAAACGCGGGTTTTTTTCTATTTTTAAAAAAGAGATTTGATTATTCTGCACTTATTCTAAATCTTTATCTTTGGCAGGTAGTTCACTCCATCTTCTTGATCGCACGTTCGATGGCATCTATCAGGCTGTTCTTCGGTGCGATGGTTGTGACGGGGATGTTCAGTATTTTTTCCACTGTGGGACCCACGATTGGGGCACAGACCAGGGCTTTTGCTCCGTCCCTTTCGGCATTTACAGCTGAGATAATTGCTTCTTCCATAGATGTTGCCGAGTATTCCCTGATGGTGACAAGCCGGCCACCGATCTTTTTCTTCGTCTCAACGATGTTATCGAGCACCGAGCGGGCAGCAATTACGGCGATAAAGTCTCCGCTGTCGGACTCTTTAATTTCACGGATCGTTTTTACAATCTGGCGGAGGGTTTTGATATTGGGATCCCGGTTACCCGATAGGATCTTATAAAGGGTACTCGGTGGGATACTTGCTTTTTTCGCAAAATCCACGGCAGTCAGATTAAGGTCCTCCTTAATTACAGCGGAAAGTGTTTTCTGAAACACTTCATCGGACTCGAATGCGGATTTAATGACCTTGTCTGCAACATTCATAAAAATTCAACCTCTTACACTGTAAACAATTTAGATATGCATAATATATGCATAAAGGATTCACGTTTCACAGGAGTTTTGGTCCTGAATGAGAAATATCTCCAGATGTATTAATACATTTGGGTCATAATAGAAAGGCATTTGAGAAACTATATATAGCAAATTTCAAAGGATATTAATACTTAAGGGAATACAATTTATTATCACGGGAATTGTTCTTTCAAGCAAAAAAATGAAAGAATGGGAGGAGAGGGAAGGGCTTTTTAAACATATTTGTAAAAGGCCTTTTAAAAAGTCAACAAAAAAAGGGGAAAAGACCTGCAGATTTTCCCGAAGAAAACCCGATCCCAGTATATCTTATTTAGCAGGTGAGATATTATTGTTAGAAGAGATAATTATTGAGGTGAAGTTTTGAGAAAATCAAGCATACTTATCCTGACTTTGTTGCTGGTAGCATCTATCTTCATATCCGGTTGTGTATCCGACGATACGGATGAAAACGTAACTGGAGAGGCTCCTGCAATTACTGAACTGAACATCGGCTACCAGCCGAGTACCCACCAGATTGCATACATGACTGCCTATGAGAAAGGATGGTGGCAAGAAGATCTTGCACCTTACGGAATTAAAAAAATAAATGAATACCAGTTTCCGACAGGCGCTCCTGAAATGCAGGCTATGATGGCTGGAGATCTGGACGTAGCCTATGTTGGGGCAGCCCCTGCTATTAAAGCCCTTAGCAGTGGACTTGATGCAAAGATTATTGAACCTGTACAGATAAATGGCTCAAGTCTGGTTCTCAGGCCTGAGAACGAGTATGAAAGCCCTAAAGACCTGAAGGGACTCAAAATCGCCACCTTCCCACCAGGAACAATTCAGGATACCCTGCTCAGAGACTGGCTCGCGAAAAATGGACTTGACGTTGAGAAAGATGTGACAATCATTCCAATGGGCCCCGGAGACGCTGTTACTGCAATCTTAGCCAAGCAGGTTGATGCGGTATTCCTGCCTCACCCCTCCCCCACAATTATCGAAGAAGAAGGTAATGGGCGTACTATCGTACAATCTGGAGAGATGAGTCCAAACCATGCCTGCTGTGTGCTCCTGGTTAGTGGAAAACTTATCAGGGAACATCCGGATCTTGTGGAGCAGATTGTGAAGACCCATATCAAGGCAACCGAATACAACACGGAAAACATCGATGAAGCTGCCCAGATATATTCAAATAAGACTACTACAGATCTTGAAACTGTAAAGACTTCTCTTGAGGAATGGGATGGAGCCTGGATTACAGATCCTGCACTGATTGAAAACTCAACTGTTGAGTATGCTAACATTCAGTATGAACTCAAATATAACGAGAAAAATCTGACAGAAGAAGAAATATTTGACACCAGCTTCTACGAAGCAGCCGTAAAAGAGGAATAAAAAAGAGTTTTAAAGAAAATTTTTGAGATAAGTTCAACTGCCTCTATTACAAGAAGGGGCAGTTTGAACTCCAATTTGTTCTAAAAACGGAAAACTGCCGGAAAGATAAAAAACTAAGAATCCTTTTAATAAGACATGAAAATTAATTTCATAAAAACAATTGAAGAAAAAGGCGTTGAAGCATTATCACTTATATTCGTAGTTGCTGTATGGCAACTTGTCGCGGATAGGATCGTACAGAACAAATTGCTTCTGCCGAGTTTTTATGATGTGGTAATCGCTTTTTCCGTGATTGTCAAAAACGGGCTAATTTTTATGGATACCCTGACAAGTTTACTTCACTTTTCAATTGGTATTGCTGCTGCGTTTATACTCGGAATCCCTCTGGGAATAGCCATGGGATGGTTCAAAGCAGCAAACAGGGCACTCGACCCTATAATAGAAATCCTGCGTCCGATTCCTCCTCTTGCCTGGATCCCCTTTGCAATAATATGGTTCGGGCTTACCCATCAGGCAGCAGGTTTTGTTGTGTTTGCAGGAATGATCTTTCCCATTATCATCAATACCTATACGGGTTTCAAAAATGTACCGAGGGTTTATGTTGAGGCAGCAAAGGTTCTCGGTTGTAACCGGAACATAGACCTCATCCGCTTTGTTGCGATTCCCTCAGCCATGCCCTCAATTGCTGCAGGAATCAGGATTGCAATGGGTGTAGGCTGGATGTGCCTTGTAGCTGCAGAGATGTTCGGAGTCAGCAACATGGGGCTCGGCTACCAGATATGGCACAATTATTACCTGCACAGGATGGATTTTGTACTCGTCTATATGCTCCTGCTGGGGTTCATAGGTCTTTTAATAGACCGCTTCTTCAGATACTATGTGGATGAAAAAATGTTAAAATGGAAATCAGGAACTGTGGTATAAAATGGGGCAAGTAAGTGTAAAAAAGGTTTCGCGGATCTTCGGAAAAAAAGAAGAGGGGTACGGGACCGAAGCTCTGCTTAACATAAGTTTTGATGTGCAGGATGGAGAGTTTATCTGCCTACTCGGCCCTTCGGGCTGCGGGAAGACAACACTGCTCCGGATAACTGCAGGGCTTGAGACCCTGACCTCAGGGGAGATTACACTCAATGGAGTTCCTATAACAGGCCCTGATCCCAAAAGGGGCATGGTTTTTCAGCAGTATTCTCTCTTTCCATGGAGAACCGTTATAGATAATATCACCTTTGGGCTGGAAATGCAGGGAATCAAAAAGAGCGAAGCCCGGAAACAGGTGGAAAAGTACCTGGACCTTGTGGGTCTGGGCCAGTTCAAAAACAGCTATCCACACGAGCTCTCAGGAGGTATGCAGCAAAGAGCAGCCATTGCAAGAGCTCTTGCTAACGAGCCTGAGGTCCTCCTTATGGACGAACCCTTCGGAGCTCTTGATGCCCAGACTCGAAATGTACTCCAGGATGAACTCCTGAAGATATGGGAACAAAAACATGTAACATTCATTTTTGTAACGCACAGCGTGGACGAAGCTGTCTTCCTCTCTGATAGGATAGTGGTTATGACCTCAAGGCCCGGAAGGGTAAAGGAGATTGTAAAGGTGGATTTACCACGCCCACGTAGCCGCACAAGTCCGGAAGTAAACAGTTTAAGGGACCATGTCCTCAAACTTCTGGAAGAGGAACGGTTCAGCAGGTAAATTGTTGAAAAAAGTGCAGTTATCGAAAGAGGAAGTTATCGAAGAAGGAGCTCCTTGAAGGCTTGAAGGAAAAGAAACTGCTAAAGAGGAAACTGCTAAAGAGGAAGCTGCTAAAGAGGAAGCTGCTAAAGAGGAATTTACTGAAAAAGGTGCGAATAAATCGTGAACAAATCGAAGATCATTGTTCGGCCCGAATAATTACTTTTGTTAGCGGCTCTACTCTTTTCACGGCAACCTTCCCCACAAGCTCAAGAGTCCCTCCCGCTTTTACTGAACCGAAAGAGCAGCCAGGTCTTGCACGGATGTCCCCCTCACAGGCCGCAACATTTACCCTTGCTCTGTCAAGGAGAACAAGTTCGGAAACCGTTTCTATACTCCCTAGAATTTTTGCTGCCGCAGAGATAAGGGCACTTTCGGCTTTCACATTGCCCTGAATAATCGAACCTTTCCCGAGTTCAAGCCTGCCCGATACGGTGAGACTTTTCCAGAACTTCACTTCCTGCCCGACAATAACATTGCCGTTCAGCATAAGGTCCTCTTCAAAAAAAGCTCTTTTTTCAATCACATAAGTGTTAGACCGGGGGTGGTACTTGATAAAGCGCATCATTAAAAATCACTCTGGGTTACTGTCCCCGACTATCAATCAAAGAAAGCCGCAAACAACTGGTTTTTAAGACATCGGGAAAAACTTTGTCAATTGGATTTCAAAGTATGATTGAACACCTATTATATAATAGCATCGAATGTTCACTATTGGAGGTCCCAACAAAGATTGGTAAAGGTTAATGTATGAACAAAGGAAACTAAACCAGGAAGAACAGACTGAAAAAAAGAGATTCCGACACATTCTGGAAGCCGGAAATTAGTGAGAATATCTGAAATTAGCAACAAAAAGACTGAAAAATGCTTTATTTATGATTTTTCAGTCCTATTGTCCTTATATTAAATTGTCCTGCTTACTCAACGAGGCTGGCAAAACCGTATTTGGGAAGTACCCTTTCGATTTTGATCCTGACCTCGTCGCCGACCTTGGTGCCCGGGACAAATACTACAAAGCCCTCTATGCGGGCAATGCCGTCTCCCTGGCGGGCAAGGTCCTGGATTGTAACATCGTAGACTTCGCCTTCTTCAACAGGAACAGGGCTGCTTTCTTCTCTGAACATTAAAATCATTCCTTTAATTTAGTAATATTTGGCGTAACAGAGTCGTTTTTCCGGTTGCACTTACTCGACAACGCTTGCAAATGCAAATTTCGGAAGTACCCTTTCGACCTTAATGCGAACTTCATCGCCGACTTTGGTGCCTGGGACAAAGATTACAAAGCCCTCTATTCGAGCAATGCCGTCTCCCTGGCGAGCAAGATCCTGAATTGTAACATCGTAAACTTCGCCCTCTTCTACAGGGACTAAGCGACTTTCTTCTCTGAACATGAAAACCATTCCTTAATTATTTGAGTTAATTTTTAGCATTAATTAAATTGATTCTTTTACCCACACTTACTCGACGACACTTGCAAATGCGAACTTGGGAAGAACCCTTTCGACCTTAATCTGGACTTCGTCTCCAACACTGGTGTTAGGAACAAAGACTACAAAACCCTCAATACGAGCGATGCCGTCTCCCTGGCGAGCGAGATCCTGAATTGTAACATCATAAACTTCGCCCTCTTCGACAGGGACTGAGCGACTTTCTTCTCTGAACATTATAAATCATTCCTTTAATATTACTTTAATTAAAACTTAACATAATTAACTGATTTCTCAACCCAAACTTACTCGACAACGCTTGCAAATGCAAATTTCGAAAGTACCCTTTCGACCTTAATCTGGACTTCGTCGCCAACACTTGTATTCGGGACAAAAACTACAAAGCCTTCGATACGGGCGATGCCGTCTCCCTGGCGAGCGATATCCTGAATAGTTACGTCGTAAGTTTCGCCCTCTTCAACGGGCACAGAAATACGTTCTTCTCTAAACATTAGATTCATTCCTTTGACTTTTTTAATCAGCTTATGAAAGCTCCATCGATAGAACAGAAAAGAGTAAAAACAGTACTTAACAAGCCAAACTTGAAAAACCAAATTTAGGAAGTACGCATTCTACTTAATCTATTACGGTGAACTAATCCCCAATAGAGCTTCAGATAAGTTAATTAATTGGTCATACTCATATCCGCTTGTATATAATATTTTGCTTTAATACATTTCAAAAAAGAAAAGTAAAGAAGTTGGGAGATTATCTGAAAATTGATTTCTAGAGTTCAGGATTCTTACTTCAAAAACACAATAAGTAATGACAGTCATTAATAATTAATATAAAAAATAAAACTGCCCATAATAAAAGGCAGTTTTACCATAAAAAGCAACGTGTTCATATAAAAGAAGGATTCGTCCGGATCTTAAGGGAACGCAGAAAAAAAAACTCTGCGTTCATATTCTAAAAAATGTAGTGAGTGTTTCCTTAAGCGCAACCTATAAATAATTGAAATACATTGTGAGAGTCGCTCATAAAATGAGAACTACAATGCGTGGGCTCGTAGCTTAGTCAGGCAGAGCGATGGACTCTTAATCCATAGGCCGGGGGTTCAAATCCCTTCGAGCCCGCTAATTTCACTAATCTCTTTTTATAGTTTTCTTTCATAGAATTCGTTTTCGGAAATCCTTTTCAAACCTTTATCCGACTCCTTAAATCTTAGCCGCAGATGATTCAGATAACCCGGCTAAAGAGTGTTTCTGAAGTCTTAAGCAGTATGCTGATGAGAAACCTTATGCCCTATGTTCTCCTAAGCATCGTACAACTTTCAGATCTATGCAACTCTAACAGATATCTTTCTAAACAACTCTAAAGACCTTTCTGAAACCCTCTCCAGTAAAAGAACCAATCGAGCCAGAACCAATCGAGTATGGAAGAGAGAAATAAGAGTTAAAGGAAGAAGTTATCAACCAGAAAGACAAAATTCGAAATCAAAAAAATATTGGAGTACGACCCTGATGCCAAAAGTAAGTGTTGAAATCCCTCAGGAACTCCTGGATGACCTCAACAGGCATGTGGGAGATAACAAAAAATTCGTCAGCCAGTCTGATGCTATCCGAACTTCCATTCGTAAAATGCTGGACATGATGGACGACATAGATAGAAGGCGCGGAAGGCTGAATGAGTAACTTATAAAATTAAAAAAGAAGCTCATGAAGCCAGAAGACAGGAAAAGTCATGCGGAAGCAAAAAACAAAAACTTAATCAGAAGGCTGATCTGAACCAGAAAATTTTCGAAAATTATCGGAGACGCCTGAAAAAACACCCCATTATTTCTACTGTGTTTTGACATCAGTGGACTAATTTTATGAGATTTACAGGGTCTAGCAGAGTTTCCACTGGAAAGAAAAATGAGGGCTGACCTGGATATAGTAAAGAGAGTTTTCTGAATATTTCTGGTTGACTTATCAAAAAGAAATGGTTTCAGGGTTAACAACTTTCCCTGAAATCCCTGATGCCCTGCGCAACGTTCGAAAGCAGGATAAAAGCTATCCTCTGATTGGGCCAGGCGCCCAGACCGCAGTCAGGACCCACATACTTTATCAGGCCGCCAAACCGCCTATAAGCCAGCTTCAGCCTTTTTGCAATAACAGCCGGAGTTTCCAGTTGTGTAACAATTTCGGGAAGATACTGCTGATCCTTCCAGACGTTGGTACAGTATTTCTCATTCAGGACCCCTGCCAGGGAGTAGATATCTGTTCTTGCGATTCCGAGCCTCAGGAAAGAATCCGTGTCTTCAAGCACTTTTTTGTCAATAAGCTCCAGATAGGAAGGCGTGCCTGCAGACTCCACCCCTATCACATTGATTGTAGGAGTCTCACAGGCAAAATTGTAGTAGAGGGGCGAATGAAGATGGATTTCCACATCAGCCCCCCTCTTACTCGCTGCCTTGGAGGCTTCGGTAAGGGCAGAGACTATATCGTTCTCCTCAAAGGCAAGTTCAGGGTTCAGCCCTATGCTTGGCTCATCAATTGAAACTGTTGCGATCTTGAAATGTTTTGCAGATTTCATAGAGTTCCGGACGAATTTGTTTACGTTTTTTGCAAAAAGAGAATATATGTCCGTATACCGTGTACCCCCAAATTCCTTAAGGTAAAGTTCTGTTGGGCCGGTTACACAGATCCGGACCTTTAAGGTTTCCCCGAATTTTTCTTTATAGGCTTTTGCAACCATTTCCAGAGCCTCAAGCTCTTCGATCCTTGCACACTCCAGTTTTACCTCAAAGGGGCTTTCAGTACAATCAGAGTCCCGGATAACCTTCAAAAACTGTTCATTCATATCCTGGTACTGAGGATAAGTAGGGACCTCTACGCCTGCATCGATTTTCTGCTGAAAGGCATCATTGATTACAGTAAAGAGTTTCTCATCTTCTGCTCTTGTTTTAAAGGCGTTTCGGACCCATTCCTTGCCGACTCCTTCAGGGAGGGGATAGCTTCCGATATCGTCAAAGATGATTTCTTGCATGCCCTCTTAGTATACCTTTAAGAATTTAGCATTATTGGAAAGACAGTAAAATTATAAAAAGACAGATGGGAAAACCGGGGAATTTACCTCTCAGAGCAAATTCCCGTGAAACAAATTCATTAACCAGGGAGAATCGTTATAGGAGCTGCTTCTTTTCTGCATTAAATGCGTTGACGCCTTTTGCGGTATTCTCAAGCAGCCTGAAAGCAAGTTCCTGGTCAGGCCAGTATGCCAGCCCACAGTCCGGACTTGCATATTTTATGCAGTCCCCGAGAATAGAAGAGGCTTTCTCAAGCCGCTTTTTAATGACCTCAGGCGTTTCCATGTCAGTTACAATCTTTTGCATGTACTCTTTTTCTTTCCAGGCATTGACTCCATAGGTCTCGTTAACCATGCCCATAAGGCTGGAAATATCAGTCCTCGAGACCCCGAGCCTTATGTAAGTATTCGAATCCTCCAGGACTTTTTTGTCCATGAGATCTATGTAAGAGGGAGTTGCAGCATACTCAAACCCGATAACATTGATAGGGGTCTCGCAAACAAGTTTATACTTTAATGGAGAGTGCAGATGGATCTCCATATCTGCTCCCTGTTTTCGCGCGTAGGTAGAAGCCAGAGTAAGGGCAGAGATGATATCAGAGTCAGAAAACTGGATTCTATCGTTCATTCCAAGACTTGGTTCGTCCAGAGAAATAACCCTGATTTTGAAATTTTTCGCAGCTTTAAAAGCCTGCTTTATGAAATTCTCGATATTCAGAGCCATGATATGATATGCATCTGAAAAAGCAGTTGCTCCGAAAGCCTGAAGGTACAGGTCCGTAGGGCCAGCAACGCAAACTCTAACCCCCAGAGTTTCACCTGTCTCTTCTCGGTACTGCTTTGCAACCTCGTCAATTATCTCGAGCTCAAGGATTTTTGCGTGCTCCTCTTTTACCACATAAGGCTCATAACAGTTCTTTTCATCTTTGATTATGTCCAGAAACTGCCCGATCATATCCCGAAACTGCGGATAAGTAGGAACGTGCACTCCAACGTCGATTTTTCTCTGGAAAGTCTCCCTTACCAGAGAAAAGAGTTTTTCGTCCTCGTCCCGGTTTTCAGCTGCAACTTTCACCCATTCCCTCGTGAGACCCTCAGGGGTGGGAAGGCTGCCTCCGTCTATAAAAGTGATGTCCTGCATATGCGTAATGTAAGACAGATCGGGTATTATAAGTATTGGAATTACTCTGGATAATAAATTTAAAAGCATGGATGCTGAAGCTTTTTTAATTACAGAATGGACCCTGAGGTTTCTAAAAAAAGAAAGTATAAATTATTTAATTAACTGATTATAGAAAGAAATTTAAGGCATTGAAGATTATATAATAAAAGAGGTCTTTAGGGAAAAATTCCCTTAAAAGTTTCCTGTGAGAAAAATAAGGAAATTAAAGGGAAATAAATTAAGGCTTGATTGGGGGAAAATAGCTAGATATGGCCTTAACTGGAATAAAATAGATTAGTTGTCACACCATAAGAGACGCATCACTTTATGGAAAAAATAAATATGCTTCTTTGAGGTCATTTCTGGAAACTGATCCAGAAAGAAGAGCTTCCGGAAACTGAGTTTTTCGGAAATTAAGTTTTCCAGAGACTGACCCAGGAAACAGGATCAAGAACTGGATCAAGAGCCAGATCAAGAATAAAATCCCATACTTTCAGCCCTTTCCTGATATTGTTGAAATAATCCTCAGAATTCAACCAAAAATGTGTCTTCGACCAGATATATCCGGGTACAGAAAACCACCAAAATACACTACGAGAAAACCACCAAACTATACCTGGATGCAACAAAACCCCGGCTTTATAGTTTATTTAGAGCCATCGAAATTTAAAGCTGGAGACATGATGTCCAAATTAATAAGAAACACTATAAAATATGTATCAGTAAACACCATCTTACAGACTCTGAATGTGTCTGTCAGATATTTAGCTAAAATAAGTTGTAGCTCTGAAGTATCTGGAGCACTAACGATACCTGGTCTGCTTTTGAGCATGCAGAAAATAACTTCTGTTTTATCCAATCAGCTGCCACGGACAGGGTTACTTAATATCATTTTTTCATACAGTAGCCTTTTTCCATACAGCTTAAAAGTTTCCTTAAGAAATGGCTGTAAGAAAAAATTATTTTCAGGTACACAGCAGAGGGCTTTGACTTTTATTACATACTGTAAAATGTCCAATTTGGGGGTATGAACGATGAAAAATGAAATAAAGTTACTGAATGAATATTATCCCTGGAAAGAAGTAAAATTTAAGGGAGCCAGATGTTATCTAAAAGGAAACGTCTTTTTCGAGAATAACCTCCTGAGTCCGGAAAAACTTGCTGAGTTGATATCCCCTTTAATCTGTAAAGAGGGGCAGGGCAAGGAAAAAGAAATCAGAGATCTTCTCAAGCAATTAAATGGGGAGTTTGCGTTTGTTGCCGAAACTAAAAATACCATACTTTGCGCTGTTGATAAAACAAGAAGCATTCCTTTGTTTTATATAAAAACAAAAAACAATTTTATTGTATCAGACAGTGCCTACTATTTAAAAGATAAAATTAACCAGCACCTGAATGAGGAAAATGCAGCAGAGTTCATGGTTGCAGGATACGTAACAGGTAATGAGACACTCTTTAAAGACATAAAGCAGATAAGAAACGGGGAATTTTTAAATTATCAGAAAAATGAAAAGAGTCTGAAATCCTGTTGTTACTTCAGATTTTTACATGGAGACTACTACGAACTACCTGAGACCGAATTGCTTGAGATGCTGGACCAAACCCTTGTAAATACCTTCTCAAGGCTTATAGACAGCACCAGCAAGCAGGGAAAGCGGCTGGTAGTACCTTTAAGCGGTGGGCTTGATTCGCGCATCATTGTTGCAATGCTGAAAAGGCTTGGAGTTAATGATGTAATATGTATGAGTTATGGAAGGAAGGGCAGCCGAGAATCAGAGATAAGCAAACAAGTTGCAGAAGCCCTCGGATATGAGTGGCTTTTCGTAGAATACACAGCGAAAAAATGGCGTGAATGCTATAATTCAAAAGAAGCCGACTTATTCCGGATATGGGCTGGAAACCTATCATCTCTACCACATATGCAGGACTTTCCGGCAGTAAGAGAATTGAAGGTCCAGGGAAAGATTCCAGAAAATTCAGTATTCGTCCCCGGACACAGTGGAGATATGCTTGCAGGCAGCCATATTCCTCCATATTGCCTCGACAATTCCGCGGATTTCAATTCGGAAGCCTATCTGGCAGCTTCCTTGAAAAAACATTATAATCTCTGGAAATGGCCTTATGATCAGGAGCTTGAAAACATCTTCAAACAGAGGATAAGCAAATCAACATCCGGACTGGAAATCAAAGATAATGAAACATTTGCAAACGCAATAGAATACTTTGATTTTAATGAAAGACAAGCAAAGTTTATTATCAATTCAGTCAGAGCCTATGAGTTTTTCAGATTTGGGTGGAGAATTCCGTTCTGGGACACAGAATTGATCAACTTCTTTTTGAAAGTTCCGATAAAATACAGAATAAACCAGGACCTCTACAAGAAATATGCCAGAGACTGTCTGTATTCAGGGGATCTGGAGATCCTTAAAAAAATCGATTGTACTACCGATATACTGAACCTCAAGATCCTGGAAAAGCGCTCAAGGTATGAAAAACTCCTTCATTACAGTACATTCATTCATAGCTACTATGATGAAAAAGTGAATAACCCGGTATGGGGAAGATACTTTGAAAACCCTCTTATCTCGAGACTTCGAATTAAAATTTCCAGATATGAGAACGAAACTATTGAAGAATATCCACTACTGAAAACGATTCTGGAATACAGAAATGAAGAAAAGTACCCTCTATCAGTGAACGGAATAAGTGCTCTGGAATACCTGGCAGGCATCAAGGGAGAAGCTTATTCGTCCAGAAGCAAGAAGGTTGTGAAGCGGGCTGGTGCCCCGGAAAAAAGGCCTCTTTAATTAATAGAGGCTGAGCAAAACTCACGATAAGATTTGGGGAAAAGGGCAGGTAGAAAATTTCTGAACTTTGCAGTTATTCTTTTCTCCCTCTTCTTATCCCAACGTTCTGCCATATACAAGCAGAATTCGGCTGGCAATTTACTTGAAGAAACTGCAAAACTGAAGATTATCGAGAACATTGACAAAAATAGGATAAATGAAAGATTTAATTTGCTTATTTCTCTGATAACAGAAGATTAAGTAATTGGATTTATTTAATGTGTTTTCGATTAAACTGACTTTCCGAAGATGTCCTCTGAAAAATACAAAAAATAAAGAGATTGAAGAAAAGCCAACCAATTCAAAAAAATGGTCCGGTAAAACTGTAATTGAATATATCGAACAATCAGACACCGAAGTTCAGGACCGTTATTTACAAGAAACGTGAGAAACATCGGGCATTTTGGAACAGGTGATTTGGAGATAACCATACGATCCGATGAAGATTTGAAAAAAACAGAAGATCTTATAAGGCAAAGTTACGATAACAATTAAGACTAAAACTCCTATAAAAAGAAAAACAGAAAAGGGAAAAAAGAATCCTCCGAAAACAAAAATCTCCCCATTTTTCAGATATTCAATACCTTTTCTTGTACTTTGCAAGGACTTCTCTATTTGCCTCAAAAGCTTTCTCTTCAATGTAACCCTTTTCCCGGGCCCATTCAAAAAAGCTCTGGAGAACCTTTGCAGCTGTTCCGATAAATTTTTTACCTCCTCCTACTTCAACCACGTAGTCATCAAGGAAATCCTTAATTCCGGCGGGGCTGAGATGCTCAGGGCCAAAAACATCAAAGTAATTTTTGTTTTCGCGTTCAGGTCGGGCGGCACAAAGAGCCATGTCTTCTTCTGACAGATAATCTTCAGCACTGAGTTCAAGGAATTCCTCGTAAAGAAGAATCACATCTTCACAGTCCATGAAGGCATCAGGCTTTAAACAAGCTTCCTGTTCACTCAAGAATGTCCGAAAAGTTTCATTTATTGTGATCATACTTATCTCTGCAACGGTACTTTGTAGAGTACTATCAGTTTGCTATAAAAGATCTTATATTTTTCTAGAGAGGTTGAGTACAAAACTACTGTTACTGTTTCTATTTAATAGTGTTTCAAATGGCAAACCAAAAAAGCAAATCAAAACGAAAAATAAAAAACGGGGAATAAAAAAGAAAAAGAAAAAGAAAAAACGAGAAATAAAAAACGGAGAATCAAAAAGAAAAAGAAAAAACGAGAAATAAAAAAGGGGAATCAAAAAGAAAAAATAGAGAGGATAAAGAGAAAAATCAAAGGGAAAAAGAATATTTTATGTTCCCTTCCTTTTTTCTCATTTTCTATTAATCACTTCCGTTTTCCCCATTCTTTTTCACATTGATTCCGGAGCACCTATTCCCAGGGTATCAAGAGAGTTTGCAAGGACAATCCTTGCACAATCCACAAGTGCAAGCCTTGCAGCCCTGACCTTCTCATCCTCGGCTGCAATAACCGGGACAAAGCGGTAGAACTGGTTGAATGCATCGGCAAGTTCACGGGCATAGATAGCAAGGACGTGAGGCTTGAGTTCACGGGCTCCATGGTCGATTATGCTGTCAAACATTGCCATTTTCTTGATGAGATCGATTTCGCTATCCTCGACAAGGAGAGAGGGATTAATCTCTTCCGCAGGGTCCCAGGCTGCTTCCTCTTTTGCTTTCTCAAGGATACTGCAGGCGCGGGCATGGGAGTACTGGATGTAGGGAGCGCCCTGCTTCTCAAAATCCAGGGCTTCTTTCCAGTTGAAAACTGTGGATTTTTCGGGGGAAACCCTGACTATATCGTATCTCACTGCTCCTATTCCGACCATTTCTGCAACCTGTTTTTTAAACTCAGCTGAGGCTTCAGGGCGGCGGGTTTCTACCTGCTCGAATGCAGCTTCAGTGACCCTGTCAAAGAGGTCATCTGCACTTATGAACTGTCCGCGGCGGGTACTCATTGAGCCTTCAGGGAGAGAGACGAACTCAAAAATTACGACCTCAGGCTCCTTGATTCCAATTGAGTTCAGCGTAGCCCTGAGCTGGCCGGAAATAAGCTTGTGGTCTGCTCCGAAGATATCAATTATACGGTCTGTCTGCTCGGCTTTCCATTCGTGATAGGCAAGGTCGCGGGTTGTGTAAAGGGAAGTGCCGTTCGAGCGCTGGATAACAAGGGTCTTTTCAAACCCGTAATCCGAAAGGTCAACTACAAGGGCTCCTTTGTCCGTCTTTGTCCTACCGGTGGCCTTGATGCGCTCGACAATATCGTGCACTGCCCCGGATTTGAGGAAACTGGATTCGCTTACGAATTTATCATGAACGACATTTAAGCGGAGGAGGGTTTCTTTGATCCCGGAAACAGCCAGGGAAACTGCCTTCTCAAAACGTTCAATGGTCCTGACATCCCCGGCTTCAACCTTTTCCATAAGGGCATCGATTTCCTTTACATATTCAGGAGTTTTTTCCAGCTCGGCATTGGCTTTGATATATACGTCAGCAATTGCGGAGTCAGACTTTCTGGAAAGGTCAAGCTCAAAGCGTTCGCATGCCCAGGAAACTACCGCAATCTGACGCCCCATGTCGTTAACATAATACTGGACTTCCACATCGTACCCTGCGCGCCTGAGGATGCGGGCAAGAGTATCTCCTATAATCGAGTTGCGGATATGTCCTACATGAAGGGGGCCGTTCGGGTTTGCCGAGGTATGCTCAAGGAGTATTCTGTCCTTTGGAGCCCCACAACCGAATTTTTCTTTTTCTACCCGGACAGCAGTTACAGTTCTGTCCAGGTAGTGCCTGCCCGCAAGGAAGTTAATGTAAGGACCTGCGGCACTCACTTCTCCTATATATGAGCCTTCAGGAATTTCAATTGCAGAAACTATACGGGATGCAAGCTCTTTTGGGTTTTGCTTGTGCCTGCCTGCAAGCTTGAAGGCGACTCTGCTCGCAAGGTCAGCATGGGAAGAGGTTTCGAATTGAAGTTCGGAATCCTCAACCTCAAACCCGGCCTTTCGGATAGCTTCTTTTAAGATTAATGTAGCCTGATCTTTGAGTTCCAGGAACAAGATAAATCACCTGTATAAATTGCCGTAAAAAACTAAAAGTCTTTAATGAAATTCTTCTGTGATAGATTTAATCTGTCAAATTCTGATCTACTGATCTGATCTACTGATCTGATTAATGTGATAGCCTTTAAGACATACTTTAATTTACCAACTTCTGATCCACTGATCTAAGGACAATTTAATTAAAAAAAGTATTGGGTAAAATTACTGGATAGGGGACCTTGCCCCTGAGTGAGATCAGATTCCAGTACTGTACCTCAAAATTGCAGCTATGCCTCCAAAGGCGTTCATGAGCTGGGAACCTTCATCAAAGTCAGTGGATACGAAGATTAACTTTGAATTACTCTTGTCGGCAAGCTCTGAGAATTCGTCCACAATGTCCGTAACATCCGTAACCTCAAGGGACGAGCCGCATTTGGGACAGTTCCCGGCTGTGGGAGCAGGTTCTCCCGGTTTCCAGCGCCGTGTCCACTTATTTTCATATCCGCAGACACTGCATTTCGTAGTTACCCTTTCTGCACGCAGGTCTTCGGAGAGCAGGAGCACGTCCACCGAATTGATCTCGAGATTTGCCCTGACCTGGGCTTCCCCGTAAGCTACCTTACCCGAATCGGCAATCAGTTCCTTGAAAAAGTCTCTGACGGCATTCTTCTCTCCCATAAGCTCAAGGTCCTTGAGTTTATCCTCTGCGGCGTTAACAAGCTCGGAAAGCCCTGATTCATCGGTATATGCCGTATCAAAGAGCCCAAGGATTTTCTTAAGGAGCTCGTGGTGCAGGAATTCACCCGCATAGAACTCTTCCTTTGTCGGAGAGGGGCCTCCTATCAGGACGCCTTTGAGATCCTTGTGGTCTACAGCCATGAAAATCTCACTTGCAGCATCTCCTATCCTCTTGTAGAACTCATGAATTGCAATGAGCCTGAGCTGCTGGAAACGATGGGCACTCTGACCACCTTTCCTCTGCTTTCCAGGGACCGTTGAGGTAAGGTTGCGGAAAGCCTGGATTCGTTTTCCGACTAGAAGCCCTACGGTTGCTTCCCTGCGGTCAAGAACCAGAAGCCCGAAGGTGTTCTTATCCTTAAGCATATCCTCAAGAGGCTCAAGGTAGAAAGATGAGTCACAGTGGTACTTGTAGACAGTGATGGGGTCAGGAGGGACAATTACCTCGCTTTCCATACTTGTCTTGTTGGCTCCGATATCCACAGCTCCTGTAAAGTACACTATCCCATTCTCAGGTACTTTGTCCAGATATCTGAGCCTTGAGAGCAGAGACTCAATTGCTCCCTGCACATTCGTCTTCGTAAGCTTGGACTTTATATTTGCAGCCTGTCCGTGCTCGTCTTTTAATTGGTTTGTAACATCGAAAATCTGCTTGTCAGCAGGAATATAAAGGGAAATAAGCTCCGTGCTCCTTCCTCTCTTATCCCTGAGGCCTTCAAGCTTCTTTTTAAATTCGTACTTGTCGTGTGCGGATTGTTCAGTCATTTTAAGAATTCCCCGATGAATAAGGCAGTAAGATTCGTTATTATCGTGAGTCTGGTAGTAAATTGAGATTTGAGATTTGAGCTTTTTAAGCTAATCTTCAAACTGGCAAACTTAAGGTGAACGGGTTAGGTCTGTTTAACTTAGTTTGAGATTCCTGGATCCAGTGCAGATTTTCGATAAAAAGTTATCAAATCCGGCATCATAGCAAATTTAGGTATTCAGTATGATATTTGTTTAGCATGTCGGTTGGCATACAACGGATAACCGGAGGATTTGATGAAGATAATCACACAGTGAGTTCCTGTCTCACCCGAAATCCGGGTATAAAAACCGCCTGGAACACGAAGAACCTTAGAGTGAGAAATACACCCTTTAGAAACCGGTATCTCAGCAAGTCGCTAAAGCTTGTATTTATGCTGCATAAACCTGCCAGGTTTCGCATTCTTTTGATCGCACTAGATATGAGACATAATATGAGACATAATCTTACTCAAACTGTATATAAGAATTAACGCCTTGATTTAAATTAATATTGGATTAACCCCTGCCGGGACGATATCCTAATTGAAACTTAGGTTTATATTTGTTTCTATCCCCGACTTGTTTTATATATTCACACAACTATAAAAGATTTCCTGTACGTTGACCTCTACTTTAGAATTCGCTTCCGGACAAAGGAGAAATAGCGAAAAACAGAAAAAAGGTTAGGTAAAAAAAGATTCGCAAATCAGGGTTTAATCCAGGCAGGAAATATTTTTCACAGGAGACTTTTTTCCGTCCTTTGAAAGCAGGACAACCCGGCTGATATCTGATTCATCTGTGATCTCGTACCCCAGATGCTTTGCAAGCTCTTTTGAAAACTCCAGCACCTCTGCATGGGTTGGCATGGCAGAGCGGTCAAGACGGAGGCGTGAAAAGCCAAGGTGCATGTAAGCCTTTATTTCCACAAAATCCGGTGAAGCCTTTTTAATTAGTCTGGCATAACCCTCCGGATTGAACATATTTTCCCCCTTGACCAGTGTGGTCCGGATGACTGTTCTTGAGCTTTTCTTCTTCATAAAGTCCAGAGACTCGTTGATCCTGTCCCAGAGTGCAGGAGATTTTGGCTGGCAGACTCTGAGGTAGGTCTCGAGATCCGGAGCATCAAGACTCATGTATAACTGGGAAGGGTTGATCTTTGCAAGCATTGAAGGGACAGTTCCGTTTGTAACCAGAAAGGTAGTGAAACCTCTCTTTTTATATTCTTCGATAAGTTCAGGAAGGTAAGGGTAAAAGGTCGGCTCTCCGGACAGGGAGATTGCAACGTTATTCGGTTCATTGCCTTCAAGCCAGCGTTCCCTGAGTGCATTTGGAGAACCACCGAAACCTGTGATCAATTTGCGCTGGCAGGCGATGCTTTCCTCAACTATTTTTTCAGGAGAATCCCACTCCCCGGGCGCAGGGACCGGGACCTCAGTCGGACGCCAGCAGAAAAGGCAGCGCTGGTTGCAAATGAGAGTAGGGGTCATCTGGAGGCAGCGGTGGGACTGAACTCCATAAAACCTGGACTTATAGCAGAAACCCTGGTCATTCATTGCATGCCTGAGCCAGAGGCAGGTCTTTACTGCTGAATGGCGGCCTGCAAGGGCATAACCCTGTTTCTTCAGGAGAGTTGCAAAATCAGGGATATCAAAGGGGAGAGAGGTCTGCTCTTCATCCCGGTTTTCTCCCTGGACTTCCGGAAACTTTTCCCCAGAGTCTTCCTTTTCTTCCTTTTTTTCTTCAAGAGGCATTTTCCGAATATTAAATCTTTGTGGTATATATAAGGATCGGAAAATAATTTTAGAGAACTTCATAGGGCCAGAGAATTTAGAGAAATGGAGATTTAAAGAAATGGAGATTTAAAGAAATGGAGAATTTTATGGAGAATAGAGCTGCTCGAAAATTTTCGAGAAGAAGCTATCTGCCCTGATAGCCGCCCGAATTAACCTGATCTGAGTTTTCGGATCCGGGCTTAATCAAATGCCAGGATTTTCACGTCAAAATCCGCAAGATCCACAACCGGAACTCTGGCTGGCACAGGCATCAGGTTTACACGCTTCTGGAACTCAGTCTGCGCCTGCCAGGTCCCGGAATTGACCAGGAGGACATTTTTGTATCGCTGGACTCCAAGGGTATGGACGTGACCTGTATGAATGATATCAGGAACAGGGTCAATTATAAAGTAGTCTTTTTTCTCCGGAGATATGGAAACCCTGCTCCCGTACGTTGGAGCCAGGTGCCTGCGCTTAAGCATTTCAAGGACTGCACCCGCGGGCTCCTGATACGAGACGCCAGGAACGCTTGCCACCAGATCGTCAATAGACCTGCCGTGGTAGATAAGGATTCGGACGCCGTCAAGGTCCACAAGAGCAGGGTTGCCTACGAAGGTGACATTCGACGGAAAATCCGCGCAGATCCTCTCAGGCAGGGCAGGCTGTGGTTCTGCCTGACGTACAGCGTCGTGGTTTCCAGGGCTTATGATCACGTGGATGTGTTCAGGAACTTCTCTGAAGTACTCTGCTGCTTTCCTGTACTGTTCATAGACATCCAGAATATCCAGTTCCATTTCCTGGTCAGGATAAATCCCGATACCGTCCACGAGGTCTCCTGCAACAACGAGATAACGAACCTGAGCTGCAATCTCCCGCATGTCTTCTGAGTCAGATTCTCCTTTCAAAAAGTCCAGAAAATCCAGCCAGGAATCTTCCAGGAACTGAGAACTGCCCACATGCACATCCGAGATAAGGACAGCTTTTCCGTGGCTTCCTGTCCTGCGCTGAACACTGTTCGGAACATCAGGCTGGAGGAGCTTTGTGGCAAGCATAAGCTTTCCGTCATTAGTAACCGAGCCTGTTACCCCTATGACCTCGTCCAGAAGAAGCTTCGAAGCCAGCTCAAAGAGTTCCTTGTCGCTATTTCGGATAAGAACTGAAAAAGAACCTGTAGGGTCTTCAATAGAAAAGATTTTGTGTCCGTTGGTGGTGGTGCTGATATCAGAAACCATCCCTATAATGGATATCTCTTCAGTGTTTCCGTCTGATCCGCGGCGAAAACTCCTCCTTTTCAAACTCTCTATAGGGCGTGCATTCATCCTGCCCCGGATGATCTCAGAGAGCCGGCTGTACCTGTCTCTGAAATATTGCACAAACTGCATATACTCCCCAACACAGGTCGAATGCCCGGTGATGTCGGAAAGCACGGTAACAGGGTTGCGGCCTGGAAGATACCTGACTTCCTCGTTCCTGGAACTCGAAGGAAAAGAATTTCCATGATTTGAAAAAAGAGAATCTTCCCTGGAAGCACGGTTAGAGGTGGAAGGAGAAACTGCATGCCCGAAAAAAGAGGAAACTGGTTTATCTACACTTCTTGAAGAAGCAGAAGGATAAAAGGGATTGGAAAGAGATCCAGGAATAGAATCAGAAACAGAATCAGAAACAGAATCAGAGACAGAATCAGAGACAGAATCAGAGACAGAATCAGAGACAGAATCAGAGACAGAATCAGAGACAGAATCAGAGACAGAATCAGAGACAGAATCAGAGACAGAATCAGAGACAGAATCAGAAACAGAATCAGAAACAGAATCAGAAATAGAATCAGAAATAGAATCAGAAATAGAATCAGAAATAGAATCAGAAACAGAATCAGAACCCTGAGAAGAAAGAATGTAAGGTTTAGTCTCCGGGTTGGAGTCCGAGACGTCAGCTGATGAAACCATATCCGGTTCAACACTTGAGAAAGATTCTGGTCCCTTAAGGGCATCCAAAGCAGAGTCAAAAGCTTTTACAATGTGAGAGTCTGCAGGTTCTAAGGCAGGAGAGGAAATTTTATCTGGAGCTATTTGGGAAACTGTCCCGGGAGATGTTCCAGAGATAGGCCCGGAAACCGTTTTAGAAGTTTCAAAGCCCTTCAGGTCGACATGTTCAGGCTCAATAACGAAAACACAGTCATCAATAGTTGAAAGGATATATTTCAGAAGGTTTTCAGGGGAATTACTTAATTTGATTAGTTCTACGGCTTGCGGGCTTATCTGGTACCCTTCCTCTATAACTGCCCGTACAATATCGATCTCATTCATAATTCCTACCTGACTTTCTCGACCTGGCCTTATGGATACCAGCGTCTGTTGAACCTAATTTAACCTAAGATCAATCAACCTGAGGTCAAAAAGATTTAAGGCAAAGACCCACTTAAAATATAAAAACTAAACACATACAAAATTGCTTCGATGCCAGCAAAATAACATTTATATATTTTTAAAAAGTATTATCATTTTTTATTCTCGTGAGAATAACCTATCAACAGAATTATATTTTAGATTCTGATTGGATGTTTATCTTCGTTGTCAGCCTTAGAGCCAATGTTTGTTGTTATCCAGACCACTTCGAAAGCGTTGAAAAAATATTAAGACCACCGGAGACTGCCAGGAACATGCAAGCATTCCAGAAACTCAATTTCCTGAACATCATAATTTTCCCAGGTATCGGCATAATCAGATTTTTAAACAACTCAGATATCTAAACAATTTAGATCTATAAACAACTCAGATTTCTAGACAACTCAGATATCTAAACAACTTAGATCTCTAAACAACTTAGATATCTAAACAACTTATTCGGATTCCATGGAATTTCAGTCTATTTTTTCAGGAGTTGCATATAAAAATATCATAACCTGATGATAAATTGTAAGTTAAATATAGGATAAAAACAAATTGTATAGGCGAATATACTGAAAAGAGTCGTATAATAAAACAAAAAAGTCATGTACAGTTAAAAGCGTGAGAGTGAAATTCATACAAAAATATAAATTACATAGCTGATGAAATGCTGGCACAGGCAATACATATCAAGTCAACTACCCGCTAAATCTAAAGATTTAACAGGTTTCCTGCTGAGGGTTTATGAAATTTAATACGGTACCAGAAGAATAAGATAAAGGGAATAAAGGCTTACTATGAGCAAAACTAATACACAAAACAGTACCCGGGAGGAAGAAAGCTTCCTGGTTTCCCTTGGAAAGGATTTGCTGTCAGTTGCGGCTGTCCTGATAGCCTTTATGATTCTTTCCAAACTGGCATTCGGGCTCTGGACACCCATGGTCGCAGTGGAGTCCGGAAGTATGGAGCCGCATATGCAGGTAGGAGATATTATCTTCATCAAAAACATCGATCGAGTTGCTCTTGTTACCAATGAGGATGGGAAAGATTCAGGCTATATGACCTTTGGTGACTACGGAGACGTGATCCTCTATCGACCCTATGGGCAGGAAAGTACAACTCCTATAATACATAGAGCTATGTACAGGGTTGAAGCCGGAGAACCTATGTGGAAAAACGGTCCTGCTGCCCCTTACTCAGGATACATTACCAAAGGAGATAACCCTGTGACCAACAAGCACTTTGATCAGGAAGGACAGATAAGTTACTATGTGCCTGTGAAGGATGAATGGGTAATAGGGGTTGCAAGATACAGGATTCCTTATCTTGGACATATCAGGCTTTTCTTTTCATGAGCCTCTTGAGTTGTATAATCTCTTAGCTGTACATTTAACTTCAATCAATTTCCGTACTCTTCATAAAGATCCTGAACCAGATTTTTAATATCTGGTTCAAGCATCTTGTTTTTAACTTATTTTCCTTCAGATAGTTTCTATTTGTTTCTATTTATTCCTTAATCTGAACTTATTTCTCTATTCTTTTCACTTTCAAATAGTTTCACTTTAGAATAGTCCCTCAAACTTTCACCTTCGGCAGTTGTTCAAACCTTTTCCGTACTTTTTTGCGAAATCTTTTTGAGCTTTAACAAATCAGAGTAGACCGTAACTATAAGTGAATCTAAACTGAAAATAAGCCTAAAAAATAGAAGTAATTTAAAATGAAGTAGCAGGTAAGAGATTAGAAATAAAAAATGGATAAAGCAGAAGATAAGGAATAAAAAACAGCTGAAATCATAAGAAACATGAAACTTAAAAAACTGAAAATTGGCAGGACAGAGCTTCCCGGAAACCTTCTCCTTGCACCTATGGCAGATGTAACAAATCTGGCTTTCAGACTGCTTTGCAGGCAGTACGGAGCTGACCTGACGTACACAGAGATGATCAATGTAAATGCCCTGCTCAATGAAAGCAGGAAATCTTTTATTAGAGGGCTGAGTTCTCCTGAAGACAGGCCCTTTGGGGTTCAGCTTGTGGGAGGCTGCCCTGAGAAACTGAGGGAAGCTGCACTTATTGTTGAAGAGGCATACAGTCCTGAAGTTATAGACATTAACATGGGCTGCCCCGCAAGATGCATCACAGGAGCTGGCTGCGGCTCAGCTCTCCTCAATTCTCCGGAACTTATCTATGCAATAATCTCAGAGCTTACAGATGCCCTGAAGACACCTGTCAGCGCAAAGATCCGCCTCCTTGGGAGAGAGGAAAAAACTCTTGAAATTGCCCGCCTGATAGAAAAAGCAGGGGCTTCGGCCCTGACCGTGCACGGCAGAACAGCAACACAGATGTACTCAGGCAGCTCGAACCTTATAGAAATAAAGGCCGTCAAAAATGAGCTTTCGATTCCTGTTATTGCAAACGGGGACATAAGGGATGAGGAGTCGGCAGAAAGAACTCTGGAACTGACAGGCTGTGACGGGCTTATGATAGGGCGCGCAGCAATGGGAAACCCTTTTATTTTCAGAAGGATCAGGCACTACCTGGAAACCGGTGAAAAACTTGAAGCGAATGAGCAGTCCCGGCAACTGGAGGATTTTGAAAAATATATTGCCCTCCTTGAGGAACACAACCTGCTCTCATCCATAAACCTCAGGACGCACGCACACTGGTTTACCAAAGGACTGCCCGGCTCGCGGCAGGTCAGGGAAAAAATGAATGGTTTGACGGATGGAAAGGCCATAACTGAACTGATGAGAAGTTCCTGCCAGAAAAAATATTAAAAGATCTTATCTTTTTAGAAATGAACATTGTTTACAACAGTTTTAGTAAAAAACATGGTTAAGAGACAGGTTAACCGGTGAAAAATAAAAATAAAACGTCTAAAAAATAATTAGGAATTAGAAGAATATATAAACAATTTTTCGACTTTCACCGAAAAACTAATAATAATCTACACAATTATCCATGAACTATCAGGCACAAAACGGCGTAAACATATAATTGAAAATATATTACACTCGAGATACCTATGATCCATTAATTATGAATACTTTCAGGTTAACAATTTGCCGTCCAAAGTTTCGAATTACTGCAAATCTGCTTTTGCATATTGCAGTGGTGCCTGAAGAAAAAAACCAGATACGGACCCGTACAAGGGTAGGTACGGAGTTCCTAATCTGACAAGAATTAATAGAGATTAACATCAGGTTAACTCGATTAACAGCAGTGTGCCGACAACTAAATTATAAGGTGCCATACAGACTGCCGAAAACAGCGAAAAATATTAGAAAAACATTAAATTAAAACCGCGTTTAGAAGGAGAATCCAGATGAAGGAAATCAGAATACACGGTCGAGGAGGCCAGGGTTCTGTTACTGCGGCTGAAATGATCTCCATTGCAGCTTTTGAAGACGGAAAATTCAGCCAGGCCTTCCCCGCTTTTGGGGTAGAGCGCAGAGGTGCCCCGGTGCAGGCATTCACCAGAATCAGTGATAGTCCTATCAGGCTCCGAAGCCAGATCTACGCCCCGGATTACGTTATTGTCCAGGATGCCACTCTGCTTGAAACCGTTGATGTTGCAAGCGGGATAAAAGACGATGGAGTCATCATAGTAAACACCACCGAAAAGCCGGAGAGCCTGAAACTTGACACAAAAGCCAGGGTTATGACCGTGGACGCCACAAAGGTGGCAATGGACATCATAGGCCTCCCTATTGTGAACACTGTCCTCCTGGGAGCTTTTGCAGGCGCGACCGGAGAGATCAATGTGGAATCCATTAAGAAAGCCGTAAGGGACCGCTTTTCCGGCAAAGTAGCCGAAAAAAACTCACAGGCTATCCAGAAAGCCTATGAGCTTATCAGGAGGAGAGAAGCATGAAGATCCCAATCGGAGGAGTTTGTGAACCGGGTTCGACCCTGGTAAACAAAACCGGAGGCTGGAGAAACTTCCGTCCCGTATATATTTACGAAAAATGTACCAAATGCGGAATCTGCGAGATTGTGTGCCCTGACATGTCAATCCATCTCAAAGAAGACGGCTTTTTCGAATACAACTACGACTACTGCAAGGGATGCGGCATCTGCGCAAATGAATGCCCTGCAGATGCAATTGAAATGATTCTGGAGGAGAAATAATGCCGCTCAATTCAGCTGACAAGGCCAAAATGGTCGTCGTGGAAGGCTCCTACGCAGTTGCCCATGCAGCAAAGGTCTCCCGTCCAAATGTGATTTCCGCTTATCCTATCACCCCTCAGACCCATATCGTTGAGGACTTATCTCAGTTTATAGCAGACGGGGAAATCCCGAATTGTGAATACATCAACGTGGAATCCGAATTCTCGGCAATTTCTGCCCTTGTGGGAGCCGCAGCTGTCGGAGCAAGGACATATTCCGCAACCACCTCCCAGGGGCTTTTGCTCATGCACGAGGTACTCTTCAACGCCGCAGGAATGAGGATGCCCATCATCATGACCGTGGCAAACAGAGCAGTCAGCGCCCCGATCAATATCTGGAACGATCACCAGGATGCAATTTCCCAGAGGGACACAGGCTGGCTCCAGCTCTATGCCGAGGATGTCCAGGAAGCAGCAGACATGGTCCCCCAGATCTTCAAGATCGCAGAGGACAAAGATGTGCTCCTGCCAGGCATGGCCTGTATGGACGGGTTTATCCTCTCCCACGTCTACGAACCCGTGGTGCTGCTTGAGCAGGACCTTACCGACGAGTTCCTGCCCAAATATGAGCCGGAATATGTGCTTGACCCCAAAAACCCGATGACCTTCGGAGCCTTTGCAGACCCCTCGACTTACACCGAATTCAGATACCTGCAGGAAAAGGCAATGCAGGCAGCACTTCCGAAGATCGAGGCTGTTTCCAAGGAATTCGCAGAGATCTTTGGCAGGGATCACGGAGGCCTTATCGACGGTTACCAGCTTGAAGATGCTGAAGTTGTAATCATGGCCATGGGCTCCCTGATAGGTACCCTCAAGGATGTAGTTGACGAGTACAGGGCAAAGGGCGAGAAGATCGGTATCCTGAAAGTCAGGTCCTTCAGGCCCTTCCCGAAGATGCAGATAAGAAAGGCCCTGGCAAAAGCCAATGCTGTGGTCGTGCTCGACAAGAACATCTCCCTCGGAACCAACGAAGGTGCCCTCTTTACCGAGACCAAGTCCTGCATGTACAACAGCAGGTGCGATATTCCGATTATTGGCTACACCTTAAACCACGGTGGCCGCGATGTTCAAGTGGAGCTTGTCAGGAAGATAATCGAAGAGACCAAAAAGGTCGCAAAATCCGGTATTACGGTTGAAAGCCAGTTTGCTGACGTCAAGGAGGAGTTGCTATGAGTAAACCCGCACCAAAAACCTACCTTGCTCCGGGACACAGGGGCTGTGCAGGCTGCTGTGACGCCCTTGCCGCAAAGTTCATGCTTATGGGCGCAGGCTCGGACTGCATCATCATTAACCCAACAGGCTGCCTGGAAGTTATGACTACACCCTTCCCGGAATCTGCCTGGCAGGTCCCGTGGATACACTCCCTCTTCGAAAACGGAGGCGCAGTGGCATCAGGTGTCGAGGCAGCTCTTAAGGCCCTCGGCAGGAAAGGAAACACCAGGGTCATCGGAGTAGGTGGCGACGGCTCGACAATGGACATCGGGATTCGGTCTCTCTCAGGCGCTTTTGAGCGGGGCCACGACCTCACCTACGTCTGTGTAGACAACGAAGCCTACATGAACACCGGGATCCAGAGAAGCTCCGGAACCCCCTTCGATGCTTCCACAACAACAAGCCCTGCAGGCAAAGTCTCCTTTGGAAACCAGCGCCCGAAGAAGGACATGCCCGCTATCATGGTAGCCCACGGCTCTCCGTATGTGGCCACAACCTCAATCGGCTTCCCAAGGGACATGATCAGGAAAGTCAAGAAAGCCACCGAAACTGTGGGCCCGACCTACATCCACGCCCACGCTCCCTGTCCAACTGGCTGGGGTTTTGACGGCTCCAAGACCATCGAGCTTGCAAAACTCGCAGTCGAAACCTGCCTCTGGCCGATGTACGAAATGGAAAACGGCGAGATCACCCAGGTCAGAAAAGTCAAGGACCCAAGGCCTGTCGAGGAATACCTCAGAGCCCAGAAGCGGTTCAAACACCTCTTCACCATGGAAGGCGGAGACAAAGAAATCGCAAAGATCCAGGCCGCTGCAGACTGGAACATAAAACACTACGGACTTCAGTAAAAACTGAAGTTCTACTTTTTTATTTTACTTTTATTTTTTTTATTGAGTTTTTTTAATCTTTTTGATTTTTTAGATCATCAGGGTATGATTTCTGGATGTTACTTTTTTGATTCGACCCCCCTTTAATCATCCCAAGTTTAGTCAAGAATGATTATTTAAAAGGAAACGTTCGTCTTTTTTTCAGGTTTTTTGCCTTATAAGGGGAGAGATATTGCTGAGCTGTGTCAAAATTTTAAAAACTAAAATCTTAAACATCATTTGAAAAAAAATTGATTTTTTCCTCCATGACAATGTGAATTAAATAAAGATTAGATAAAGAGTTTTTAAGATCGAAAAAAAGAAACATTCAAAAAAAATAGAATGGAAAAAACATTTAAAAGCTCTTAAAAAGCAAAAATAAAGCTTTAAAATCCTAAAAAACAGACTAAATTATATCAAATATTTTAGATCTAAAATTATATATTACAAGGTATCTTATAATTAATATTGTCATTAGTATTGTACAATAAAATACAATAAGTCTGACGATTAAAGATTCAATGGGAAGGGAAAAAAGAATAAGAAATTAGAATTTGTTTAACTTTGGTTTTACTGTTCAAAAAAATGATTTTCTAAACTTATTTAGTCTCAACATTATTTCCAAAATTTATTCAATAAGGAGTGAGGAATTAAAAACTGGTGTTTGTCCAGCTTAGATTATCTTTTCGACAAATGTTGATTTTTTTGAGATTAATTCTAAATATAGATTCAAATTTTGAGAAGAAAATCTGGAAGTGAATAAATGAGAAAGAATATTACAAGCTTTGTGGGGATGACCATGCTATCCATCAAACATTGGATGAGAAAAAACAGGATATATTCGCTCTTTTCGCTGATGTTTTCAGTGATGCTGATCATGTCCAATGCGGCACCATTTATGCAAGTCGCATCGGCAACCGCATCCTCCGACCAACTGGAAACCGAATCTGACAGTGAAACAGCACCTATAAAAGTAACTTCGGCGTGCGAACCCGGTCCAGCATATAGAATAGAAAAGTGCATTACAGACGTAAATTGCGGTGGATCGAAAGCCAGTGTAAAAAAGGCAGGAGATATCATAACCTACCGGATAACAGTGACTAACACCGGAGATGTCGACCTGACAAATGTAACTGTCACAGACAAGTTAATTGAAACTCTAACAGGGCCAACAAAGTCAAAGGATACCGATGGAATTCTGAATGTAGGAGAGATATGGACATATACCGGCAGCTACACGGTAACGCAGGAAGACATAGACACCAACGGGGGATGTGATGGATACATCGATAACGTAGCAATGGTAGACTGTGATCAGCTGGAGCCAAAATGTGACAGTGTCAGGGTACTGATAGAAGAAGCATCCACAGGAGATGATTCAACAGGAGATAATTCGACTGGAGATGATTCAACAGGAGATGATTCGACTGGAGATGATTCAACAGGAGATGATTCGACAGAAGGGAACCCGGATTATATTATATACAAATCAATAATCGGAGCTGATGAAGCCGGAGATAGTATAGTCAACAAAGCTGGAGACATAATAGAATATCAGATAATGGTGAAGAATGAAGGCAGCGCGAACTTAACAGGAGTTTCAGTAAGTGACCCGATGATTACATTGACAGGGCCGACTGGAGATGATGTTGACTCAGGAGTGTTGAATCCGGGAGAGACATGGAAATTCTTCGGAAACTATACGTTAACCCAGGACGATATTAACAGTAACGGTGGTGGGGACGGATTTATCGAAAATACGGCAATAGTAAGTTGCAACGAAATTCCTGATGAAAGCAGCAGTGTACAACAACTGATCGTCCTTAGCTCAGCCGATATTGATAGCAGTGGTGATGCTCGTAGCGCCCACCACAGTAATGGTGGCACTGGTCACGCCCGTATCATCTCTAAACCTACCACAAACGTTGAAGTGAACGAAACTACATGGAAAGAAACTGACACTGAAACGCAGCTTGGACCTGATATTAAAAACTTTGAACAAAACACTGAAAGTGCCGAAGCAGATGTTGAAAAGGAACCAGAGCAGGAAAGCGCAGGTATACCTGGGTTTGAAATCGTTTATGGTGCAGTCGGACTGCTTGCTGCAATATTCCTGTATAGAAGGAAGTAAAAACAAAGCGAATCAGATAAAAAAAGCATTAAAAGAGAACAAGGCTTAGAAAAAATTAGATGAGGGAATTAAGCCTTCATCTAATTGTACATTTTTATTTTCACCCAAAGAAGAAATGTTTGTACATTTTTATTCTCACCCAAAGAAGAAATGTTTGTACATTTTTATTCTCGGCTCAAGAAAAGATGTACAAGAAATGTGCTGTCTGTTTTGGTCCATTTCAAAGAGCAGCAAACCAGGAAAAACGAGGGATTGTTAGAGGCGTTAGAGGCGTTAAACCGTTAAAAAACAAAGAAATATAACTACGTTCGAAACTAACTAAACCTAAAACAGATTTATACATCGAATGGTGTAGGCATCTGTTTTGTAATGCCGTTTTTTAAGCACCATTTTTCAAAGATTCCGTTTTGTGCCGTTTTTAAGGGATATCGTTTTTTAGGATATCGTTTTTCAAGATATCGTTTTTCAAGATATCGTTTTTCAAGATATCGTTTTTCAAGATATCGTTTTTCAAGATATCGTTTTTCAAGATATCGTTTTTCAAGATATCGTTTTTTAGGATATCGTTTTTTAGGATATCGTTTTTTAGGATATCGTTTTTTAGGATATCGTTTTTCAAGACACCGTTTTTTATGTACCGTTTTTTCACAGATGCCTTGCACGCCAAATATCTTTTCCTAAATATAAGACTACGGATGTACTGAAAATTGAATATAAGTCTCCAGAGGTACTGTAAATTCATCCGAAAGTATGAGGCTAAAATCAAAAACAGAAGAGCTTTTGTGTATTTTTAGAAATTTTTAAGTGGGTTTCAGCTCCTTAAAAAGCTTTAGATTTAGATCAATTTTAAATTTACAAAGCATGGATTTTACAAAGCTCAGGTTTGTAAAACTTAGATTTGATAAAATTTTAGACGTAGGCAAAAAGAGGGTCGTGTCCCCAAGTTATTGAATAGGTACTCTAAACGTTAATAATTCCTTTAAACTCCATATGTGATCAGTTATTCTTTCTGCCATTGCCGGGGTTCTTTGGAACCATCTTCTATTTCCAAAGTATATTTTTAATCTTAGGGACTTATGAGGTTTTATAAAGTTATACCATGCTTGGAAGAAATCAAAAGCTTTCTGATGCATTTTAATTGTTTTACTGAAATTCATCCCTTTTCTTATGAATCTTGCAAGAGATGTTCTAATTGTGAGATTTATCCTTTCTACGTATGAAGTACCAATGTAGTCATCCAAATCAGCTTCAAGCATATTGAATATCTCTTGAGGATCTCCAAAGATGATACGTTGAATTGTTTCAACTACATACCCTTTTACTTTTTTCTTGCATACTTTTATGTATTTTAAATCGTAACTATTCAGCCACTGATAAAAAAAGTATGTTTATTCAGCAAACTGCTGCAATTCTCAGGATAATAGCGGCGCTCCTTTGAGCGCCGCAAGAATAGCATCTATAACATTCAAACCGTTCTTTCTAATTGTAGAAATGTAAGCTCTCATTCTGCAGAAAGCTTCCGCTCCTTGTATGGTTCTGAAAGTTCCTGATATTTTCTGTTGTAGTTTCATCATTCTGATGTCTCTTTCTGCCTGATTATTCTCAAATGGAACTTTCAAATCTGTCAGGAATCTTAGAATCGGTTCCTTGTATTCTATAAACCTATCAAGTAGATTCCTTGCTTTGGTTTTTGGATTCTTACCACGTTTTCCTTGTTTTTGAGGGTTTAGAGAAGGTGGATTTTCTTCAATTCCTTTCATGATGATAGCATCGAACCTTTCTTCCAATGCTTTAATTTGCTCAAAATCTAACTCTTGAATTTGCTCTTTACACTCATCAGTATAGTTTTTCATATCAGTGAGCAGTTCATTCATTTCTTTAGCCCACTGCTGTTTATAGTTTTCTTCAATTCCAGTAAGTTCTCTCTGTAGATGAGCATTGCAAAGTGAATGGTCGCATTCATATTTGTTGTAGGGTTTCCATCCGTCGTGAACTGCTACTCCCTTAAATTCCGAAAGAATTCCCATAGAATCCATTGCTTCTGACCCTCTTTTTGGATGAGCGAAATAACATGTGTATTTGTTATTGGAAGCTACATGAAGCCAATGCCTTTCTCCCTTAATTTTCATCCCAGTTTCATCACAATGAATAACTGAAGAAGTTAGTAACTTCTCCCTAATCACGTTTTCAAATTCCTCTAAATTCTGGAAACATTCTTTTTCTGCTCTAATTATCGTAGCAGGACAGATTTTTATCCCCATAACGTCATCAAAAAACTCAGAAATCCTTTCATAGGGGATAAACTGGTAGTTTTTACAGTAAATAGCTGAAGCTAAAATATTAGGGCCATACTGAACTGGATATTTCACAGGTTCAGGAAAAACAGCTTTATTTGATCTTCCACAGTGAGGACAGGTCTTAATCTGACTTCGATGTTCTGTAACAACTAGATTTACAGGAGGGATATCAAAGACTTGTCTTCTCTCATAAGCTTCAGCTTCAACATTCTCAAGAGTATGTCCACATTCTTCACAGCAACTCAAAGAATGTTCTACTATCTACTCAGGATCATTAGTCATTTCAAGAGTTGTCCCTTGATGACCTTCTTGACCTCCAGCTTTCTTGCCACTCTTTTTGCGGAGACTCTTAGGATTAGGTTTCTCTTTGATAAAGAAATCAGTAGAAGGAGGTCTACTGCTGTTACGACTGTTTTGGTTTAAACGAGATTCTAAGGCTATCAATCTTTCAGTGAGTTCTTTAATTTGAGATTCAAGACTCACAATGTAAGCAATAACTTCAGGGTTTGAAGCACACAAAGTAAGAATCTCTTCACGTTTCACAACTGAAAAAAGAAATCATTTTATATCCAATTTTTCCTCGGAACGAGGAAAATTGGTAGCCTTCACAAGGCTACCTGAATAGTTACTTTAAATCTTCAACTGGAATCAGTTTAGGTAGCGGTTTCCGTCCAATACCCTTGTATTGTGGCAACTCAATTTTACCATAAATGTTTACAAGTCCTTCTTCAAAGGCATCCCAATCATCGGAGGTAAATACATGAAGAGGAGAAGATGCGCTCCGCATCTTCTCAACCTCGGTAAATAGATCAATAGCATCCTCTGTACTACGTTTTCCTTCATGATGGAAAAGGAACAATCTTGTGTCGCTTTTGATTGCTGTAAGCGAGTAGACGTCACCATACTCTTCAGAATCTTCTTCAGTTACATTTTTTTGCTTTTTTTATATATGACCAGATCTCATCAACCTCTACTCTCTTAAGATTAAGATTTCTGAGAAAATAAGTTGTAACTTCTTTTGAATGAGTTCCTGCAATCTTAAGCCATCTACAAATTGTGTCTTTACTATGTCCAGTAGCTCTTGCAACTCCACGAATACTTCCTTTCTCAGGAATCATAGCTAATGTCCTAAGGACTTCTTCCTCAGGAGTATCAAGTCCGAAAAATACTGTTCCTTTTGTTTCACTAAAGCAACGATTACAGGTTTTACATTTAAGAAGTACATGATTATTTTTACCATATCTCTCTTTAAAGACTATATTTCCCTGATTTTGAATGCCATAATCAGGACAATCTTTGTTCCAGCAAAAAAATTGTGAAAAATCGATCTCAGAAGTGATTCAAATACCCCAAAATAATACTAAATTCTAAATTATATAAAACTAAATCAACGATTTGAGGACACGACCAAAAAGAGAGGGGTTGTAGAAATGAAATACAAGAAAAAAAGAATAGAAAAAAGTAAGCTGCCTGAGGATTAAATGTCAACTAAGGGCAGCTGCCTTCTAAGGTCTGGCAAATAACCTTCTCTGTGAAGGGCAATCTTATAATCACTTATTGCTCTGCATACCCTGTGTGTATATTTTATGCAGTCGGTACCAACTTCACCTTTAAACAACAGCTTTTCTGTCTTTTCTATGAATTCCGGATAGGTAAATAACAGTTCTTCTTTGGTGTGCAGGAAAAGAGCTGTAAAGTCCCTGTGGATACCCATGCTTCTTTTAAGCAGCTCAACGTTGAGGTGACCCTCAGAGAGGTAGCTGTTGAATTTCACAAACGTATAAAAGTCTGCGATGTTCTGATTTAAGGAGTTTAGGATTGAATATAGCACATTATCGGTTTCCGGAAGGAGGATATCCGGAAGATTGAGGTTTTCGCCATCAAATGTTTCGTTTTCTTCAATATTTTGATCCCGGGTTGTTTCACGGTCCATTTTATCACCCTGGTATGACGTTTATATTTAAAGGATTATATTTAAGGGTTTATATTTTAATAGGTGGATCTGGCTGTTTCCGCTTTATAGCAACGGAACCAGTCTTTTACCTTTTAGAGGTGGCTTTCGGATACACCTACTGGCTTGTTATGGAGGTGGCATAAGTTTATCAGTTGAAGTGCATCCAAGTACTATATGCCCTGTGCAGGCTGCCTTAACCTGCTACAAGTGCATCGCTTCCCCACTAGAAGCGGCTTTGTGGCATTTCACATGGAGCTTTGGACTCCGTTTTTGAATTCCATTTTGGACTCCGTTTTTCCATTACCAATTAACTCCAGAGATGCTGATCTTGCAGTTCTGATCCTGAAGTCGTATAAAATAAACTTGATTTAACAATTAGGCTTCTTGCATTTTACCATATATAAAATTATGTCTTAATAAAACTAACGAAATATAATTTTATAGTTGGTTGCAGTTAGTTATGCGAAAAGAAAGTTGGAAAGTGCGTAATATACTGAAAGATGATAGAATATATATCTGAGCCTCATGCCCGAGTCCTGTACATTATAATTAATCTCAGAAAAAATTTATTTTTGAACCTTAATTTATTTTTGAACCTCAATTTATTTTTGAACTTTTAGTGAACAGTCAGACATGTTCACTAAATACACTTATAATAGAGGTGCCGGCAAGTTCAAAAAACCTTTAAAAAACAACGGCATGTTTTCAGCTCTTCGAAACATGCCTGCTCTCGAGTATATCCATCCCGACAGCTACAAACCCATATACAAAGCTCAGTACAAGAATAATAGTGGCTCCCGATGGAACATCCAGAGCATATGAAAGGCCTATTCCGGTAACACTGATCACGATCCCGAAGACAGTGGAGATAAGCATCATCCGCTTCAGGTTATTGGTGAATTTACGGCTCAGGGTTGCAGGAATGGTCAGAAGGGCGATCACAAGGATAATTCCCACGACTTTGATAAGGACAACAATTGTAAGGGCAATAATACAGAGAAGGAGGAGATAGAGCTTTTCGGTAGGGACGCCCTGGACAGTTGTGAACTCTTCATCAAAGCATAAAGAAAGAAATTCCTTATAGAACAGATAGACCGCACCCACTATGACGATATCAAGAACCAGCATCAGGTACAGGTCAAGCCGGGGAACCGTAAGGATATTTCCAAAGAGGTAGGTCATCAGGTCCGGGGCATATCCAGGAGTAAGATAGACAAAAATAACTCCCAGAGCCATTCCAAGAGACCAGAGAATGCCTATTGCACTGTCTTCCGGGATTTTAGATTTCTTGCTTACGATGCCCATGACAAGAGCGGAGAGCAAGCTGAAAGGAAGAACTCCGAACATGGGGTTTATCCCTAAATAATAACCAAGCCCGACCCCTCCGAAAGAGGCATGGGCAATCCCACCGCTGATGAAGACGATCTTTTTAACGACAACGTAGGCGCCTATGATTCCGCAGGCAACGCTTGCAAGGATTGCGGCTATAAGGGCGTTCTGTATAAAAGTATATTGCAGAAGATCAAACATTTTTTTATTTCTCCTTGAGAGACTTTTTTCGAACCCAATCTTGATCTTCAGGAACTCCCTTTGTGCCTTTCCAGCACTCTGTGGGGCACTCCATGAGCAATTAGTTCGACAGGGCACTGGTAGGTGGCTTCCAGGTCCTCAACCGAGATTTCTCTTGAGTTATGGTAGTGAAGCGTGCGGTTCAGGCAGGCTATCCTGTCCACATAGACAGAAACTGCACTGAGGTCATGTGTGACCATAATGACTGCCATTTCCTGCTTGAGCCTGTCCAGGAGTCGGTAGAGTTCATCCTGCATGTGAGGATCAAGCCCGGTATTGGGTTCGTCAAGAAGCAGGAGTTTAGGGTTCGTTGCAAGAGCACGGGCAATAAAAACCCTCTGCCGCTGCCCACCCGAGAGCTGGCCTATCTGCCGGTCCTTAAGGTCGAACATTTCCACTGTTTTCAGAGCCTCTTCAGCAGCCTTTTTGTCCTCGTCACTGTACTTTTTCAGAAAACCCGTATGGCTCATCCTGCCTGTCAGGACGACTTCCCAGACACTGATCGGAAAATCAAAGTCAAAACCTTTGTACTGGGGGACATACCCTACAAGGTCTCTGCTTTTTTCCGGAGGCTTCCCAAAGAGTTTCACGCTGCCTTTATAGGGCTTCAAAAGCCCAAGGAGCACTTTGAGAAATGTGGTCTTTCCCCCACCATTGGGTCCAATAATCCCAAGCAACCCATTGGGCTCTTTTAATTCCAGACTTACGGCCTCAAGGATTGTCTGGTTTCCGTAGCGGACCCAGACATCCTCTAGCTCTATAACCTTCTCCATTACCCTTCCTTCAGACTATCGTTTTTATCTTATCCCGAATTATGTTCTTTTTATATTTAGCTATAGAACCTGAATACTGATTTTACACAAGGTTTCTGGCAAAGACATCGGACACGTTGTCCATGTTTGCAATGTAATCCTTTGCAAGAGGGTCAACAGCCACAACTTCGCCGCCAATTTCTTGAGCTACAACTTCCGCACTCCGCGGGCTGAACTGAGACTGGACAAAGATAACCTTGACCTTCTTTTCCTTTGCAAGATCTATAAGCTTCGCGAGATCCCGCGCACTCGGCTCTTTTCCTTCAACCTCAACAGGAATCATAGTAAGCCCGTAATCTGCGGCAAAATATCCCCAGGATGGATGATAAACCATGAAATTTCTTTCCTCGCTTCCTTCCAGCTTTTCCCGAATCCTCGCATCCAGAGCATCCAGCTCTTCAAGGTAAGCATCTCTATTTTGAGTATAGTAAGCTTTGTTTTCAGGGTCCAGTTCCACAAGTCCTTCATAAATATCTTCGACCATCATTTTTGCGTTTGCAGGAGATGTCCAGATGTGGGGATCCAGTCCTTCATGATCCTCATCGCTTTCTTCTTTGTTCCCGGCTTCAAGCTCTTCATCATGTTTCTCAAGCTCTCTCAGTTCGAGCCCTTTGGAGCAATTTACAATCAGAGTGCCACTATTCATGGTCTCGAATTTGTCAATCCAGACTTTCTCAAAGGGCATACCAACCCCGACTGTCACTAACATGCTGGCTTTGCTAATTTCCTGGACTTCCTTTGGAGAAAGTTCATAGGTGTGAGGATCTGCTCCGGGAGGGATAATGACAACGGTTTTTACTTTATCTCCTCCGACTTTTTCTACAAATTCAGCCAGGGGAACAACACTTACGGCAACTGTTATGGGCTCGTCCGTTCCTGACATTTCAGTTTCCTGTTCTTTAGTCTTATTATCTCCGGAATCGCCGGCATCTGTACACCCACTGATAAAAATGCTCAGACCAACAATCAAAAGTACTAATATAGGCATGATTTTTAATTTCATAATTGAGCTCCTGTTTTTTCACTTTCATTTTTACTTCATTGCTTCAATCAGTTTCATTTCTGGAAGGGACTGATATAAGACTGAAATAAGGATGAAATAAGGAAGAAATAAGGATGAAATAAGGATGAAATAAGGATGAAATAAGGATGAAATAAGGATGAAATAAGGATGAAATAATGAAGATAAATTTGGCATATACCCAATAATTTAACTCATATACAAGATTTCTTGGGGTTAACCCAACTTTATCTCAAAACCGGATCAAAGGCTTTATTCAACTCCCCATTCATGCTGGCAATTAATGACAATGCTCCTCATGAAAGCATTTCTCGTGGCTTATTTCTCCGCATACCCCGACCATCGGATGACCCATTGAGTTGCAGATTTTGTTTACCGCATCCCTGGAAACAAAAGCTTCAAAGCGAGAAACCTCAGCACATGCATCCTCCGTCGAAAGGCCGTAATGAGTAAAGAGAAGACTCAAAATCCTGTGTCTCCGGACAAGAAATTCTGCATATGCCTTTCCCATTTCTGTCAGATCCACACCCCTGTATGGAACATGGTTCAGGTAGCCAGCAGTTGCAAGTTCAGTTAAGGTCTTGCTTATTGTTGAAGGATCGACCTGCAGGCAGGAGGAAATTTCAGTAGTTTTTACAGTGCCTCTTTTTTCAAAAATAAACTTGAGGTAATCTGCCTTTCTCGGAGAGAGCTCAAGGCCCGTAAAATCAGGATAATTTTGCTCATTCATATAGATAAATATAAAAAACTGGTATTTATTGTTTGTCATGTACCAAATTACAAATATATATTTGTAGTATATCAAACTTAGAGCTCACCGGAATATACCTCCGGCAAAAAATGAAAGGCATTAAAATCGAAGGAATTAGGTTCCAGTATAAAAAAAACCGGCAAGTATGAAGAACTCAGTAAGTATAAAAAACATAAAAAATATGAAAGAACCGGCAAGAATAGAAATCTTACCGGAGTTTATACTTTATGATTAAAAGTGATATCATTCGGCTTATTTTTCATAGGGTCTAACGAATTTTAATTATTTGTCACCAAATCTTACTCATA
>NZ_JJQL01000005.1:0-53518 GCF_000979975.1 Methanosarcina sp. 1.H.A.2.2 | reverse complement strand
GCATAAAAATTCAAAAATTCAATAGCAAGTTACATTATTTACAGTTTTCCAATAAAAATACCTGAATAATAATCCGAGATCTGCGGAAAGTCTGTTGTATTATATGATAAGAGAGCATATCTGAAGACCAGAAAATAATATAACAAGTCTCAGATTTTTCATTCTTGTTTCATGCAAACACTTTGAGAATACTCAACACAGTGAGCCCAATCTCCAGTAATATAATAAGTCCCGTAAGAGTAATAATAATATAATAATCAAGATTGGGTTTGCCTTCGTAATCGTCGTAGCCCACGATTTAATCACTTCGTTTAAAATTTATATTATGAGATTGAAAAACTGTGTTCTATCATGGATCAATTTGTTTCTCTTACTTATATCGATATTCTTTGCCATATAAATACTTAGTTTATAAGAATTTCTTAAATTAATATTACTTAAAAAGCCCATATAATAGTGCCCGATCAAAATGGGAGATTAAATTATATTTAATTGAGATCATATACTGCACTAGAGCATATAGAACATAACTTGCCCATATATGGGCACGATGGTTAATAAGGAGAGAAATCAAAGATCATTGATGTTTTCTGTCCGAATCATGATTGAAAACCCCAAGATATTTTTGGAAAAGAAAACATTTTAGGTAATGGAAAATCTCAAATCAAGAATAAGAGAGTTCGAGAATACATTTGTCGCGAATGTGACAGAATGTTCAAAGATAGAAAAAATACTTATTGATAAGTTTTACAAATACAAAACGATAATCCAATAACCAGTTATATAGATAAACATTATCAAATGCGTGAGCCTGATGCATTGAAAGATGCACATCCAGTTCTTAGAAGAGAAAGGGGGAGTAAACCCCTAACTTATTCGACATAACATACCCAAATAAATGAAAGTACTAAATGAAAGTACTTGTTCACTTACCTTTTTTGTAATTTATTACCATAAGTAATTGTCGAACAGCCTCTTCAGAGAGCGGATGCACGTAATTTGATTTAAGGGATACATTATAAATCTTTATATTATCTTGCATGAATTAATCTGGAACCAAATTGTATTTTCATACCACGGCCAGTTAAATAATACACGTAGATATAACTGACTACAATCGTCACCATTATTTCATAAGTCATTATGAAGGGCATTAGCATTAATAATAGCTTTTTGTCTCTTACAAAAAAAGGTGCAATGAACACTAAGTACAAAAATACAGAAATAATACCATACAAGATTCCGTGCATAATAATTTTCATCTGATTCTTTAGTGCGGTAAATGAGAAGTCCGCATCTTCAACAATTGTTTCGTCGCTATATGGAATGATCTCACAAACTTTGCGTCTAACAGCTGTTAGAGAACCAGGACAAATAACTACTTGCTTACATAATCCCTGCAAATACCGCTTAATATCCTGATCCAGTTTATATTCTATCATTTGACAATATGTTAAAAACCTGGCAAACATTCCTTTTTTGCTAGGATTAACACGAACGTTTCCAGCCACCATAGACACATCAGGATTTGCCATAAAACATTGAACTATTTTACTGACCGCGCTCTTCTCAACATAGGAGTCACCATCAGTAAATACAAGTATCTCTCCTTTTGCATCTTTTATTGCTCTATTAAGTGCATTAGCTTTGCCGACATTCTTTTCAAGATTAATAAACTTAACAGGATATTGATGCACGATTTCAGCAGTTCTATCTTTTGATCCATCATTTACAACAATTACTTCCATCTTACCTTTGTAGTCTTGTTTGAGTAATGAATCAAGACATTTTCCAATCGACCGCTCTTCATTATAAGCTGAAATGATTGCTGTTATAAGATCAGGATATTTAGAGTCATCTTTGATTTTGCTACATTTCTCTACTCTCAGCCCACTCAAACATCTCCAGATCAAAAAGAATATTATCGGTAGTTGTGTAGTTATTATAAAAAATGTGAAATAGACTCCAAGTATATCATCCGCTTTGATAGTACTACCTATGATTGTGGGATTTTCTTCTTGTACATCAAGACTTGCTGGTATAATAGCGAATATGGTCGTCTTAACTGATTTGTATTGTGTTAATTTAGTTAGATCCTCAATCGTTTCTTTTGGAGTATTTTCACTAATATCATCTACCCTTATGGTCACATTCTTTGCATCTGAAGACGATAAATAACTGCTTATAAGTTGTTTTGTATATGGATTCCAATCTTGGGCATGTAGCATAATTACATTTGGCCTATCATTTTTTATTTCTCCAAGAGCGATTTTAAATCTGGGATCATTAACAGAAGTCATGTTTTTCCATTCCCAGGTATATTCACAAACTACCCCCTGCATATAAGGGGATAAATCGGCGCTAACTCCGGTACTTTCTATTGCCTGTTTTACAGATTCACTCGATGAAAAATCAGTAATCATATAAGGCGGTACAAACAAATCAGGCTGAAGTCCAATTTTCCTAAATACTTCCTCACTTTTTTCCACGTACATTTTAGCTTGACCAGGTGTTAACTCCAAATAATTTTCATGCTTCCAACCATGAATGCCCATGATGACACCATGATTTTTTGCTACTTGAAGTGCTTGTACAAGCTCGGGATCATCTGCAATTGTACTTTCGCCAACTATTTTTGAGTATAAGTAATTCCCTTCGGTATGAATAAAAAAGCACATAAAAACTGTAATTAATATAGCAATAAAAAACGAAATAAGTGCTATTTGTTTATTATTCATGTTAACGCCTTCCGGAAAGAAGAACTGTATCATCACTGAACTGCACAACTTCACGTATGCTACGCCTTACTGCGACACTCAGACCCGGAAACACAAGAATGTTATTAATAATCATCCATTTTTCACCCTATACCTATTTTTCATGCCTTCACAATATTCATATTTTTGACATGATGCAGGAAGATATCAAAATTGAACCCCTTTTACGTAACGTTTTAAAAAAATGACATATGGTATTGAATACCTATTAGAGAATATGGATAATCAAACAATCTACATATATATATTAATTAGCAGATTCACTTCCGGAGTGTTAGAAAAAAATAATCCAACTTTACCAGTTATTTGTAAAGTGCATATGGAAAAAATTAGTAACAAGTCCAAATTTAATGAGAAGTATTCTAACCAGAAAAACATACAACAGTTTTATCGCAAATTTAGTAAGTTGAATATATATCTTAAGCATATTTTACTAAAGTGGATCAAGCATAGTATAACAACTTGGTTAAATTTTTAAATTCTCAACAAATAGGCGATACTTACTTTTTCCCATACAATTTGAAGAGGATTCATTAGTGACATCAAAATGTCAATCAACTGGTTTTGACAGACGGAATAGTTACAAAAAATATTTATAAAGGAAAACACTATTCCTAGCGAGAAACATTTCCAAATTTTTCATGAGAAATTAGAATATATATTTGTGTTTCTATAATCTGAGTTAATTTGAGTTAATTTGTAACCTTAGATTAAAATTGTAGTTTCATTGATACAATTGAATAATAAATTAACACATTGAAAATTAATAATTTTTAGAAATTTCAAAGCATAAAATATCAATTGAAGCACAAAACAAATTAAAACTGTTTGTAGATGTAATACACAAAAGATGTCTTAAAAATATAAAAAAAGTATAAATCCTGTAATACCGGGGGGTAATTCTGGGATATATTTTCATTACCAAAAAGGATTGAATTTAATCTCTGCACTCTTTAAAAATATAATTATTTTGTTGATACTCCGGAGAGAGCAGACATTTTTTCGGATTAGGCCAATGAGTTATCGAGGAAGTCGATTAAAAGTCATTTATTAGTATGGGGAGAAGAGGGGAAAAATAACATGAAAACAGATTATTTGATATTGTTTATTACACTGTTTGTTGTGTTGATTTCGGCTGTAACCATCGGAGCTACTGAGTACCCGTCTAATGGAGTAATTAACTGGAAAGGTCAAACCTGGGATGTCAGATCAGGAACCGGACAACCAGGGAACAATTGCTGGAATAATGAAGGTGTATGGGTCGATGATAAAAATAGAATGCACTTAACAATTGTAAATGATAACGGAAAATGGAAATGCACAGAAATCGACAGCAGGAATAAATTCTTATACGGAACTTTTACATGGAAGGTAGCATCTCCGGTTTTCACTTATGACAAGAATAGCGTAGTTGGATTGTTTACATACCTCGATGATTCCCAGGAATTAGACATTGAAATGGCAAGATGGGGGCAATCAAATGGAAGTCAGTTATGGAATGCTGTGCAGCCTTACAATATCAGCGGAAATAGTAAAGGCGTAATGATTCCCTCCTGCATCACGGGCACAAACACAATTCATCAGATTGATTGGCAGCCTACATACGTCAGATTCACGTCCTCAACGACAGACGGAAAAATACTTTCCGAGTTCAATTATACTAATGTAAACGGTATTCCGAAAAATCCCGAATACGTAATAATGAATCTCTGGTTACAGGGTGCTCCATCTGATGGAAAGAATATTGAGCTTATAATCAGTGATTTCTCTTATACTCCATATAAACAATAAATATAATCTACAACTGTTATGAAGAAGCATAAAAAGGAAAGCTTAAGCTTTCCTCTGTTTAGCTTTTATCGACTTTTTTCCTCCCCATCTCAAAAGCCCTTAAATTAATCTCAACTGTCTTCTGCGGCACGAGGGCTTTAACACTCTCAATCAGAGTCTCTTTCGGAATGGGCAGGTAGCCAGAGACTGCCCCGACCATTGCCACGTTCATTGCAAGCCTGTTCCCGGCTTCATAGGCCAGTTCGTCCGCATTAAAGGCTTTGACTATATATTTTTCAGAAAGGACGTCCAGGATTTCCTGGACATCAGGGTACTTTGCAAGGCCCGATGTGACGGTTACAGGGATGATTGTCTGAGTGTTTACTATAATTACTCCGCCGTCCTTCAGGAAATCAAGATACCGGACTGCCTCCATGGGCTCAAGGGCAAGCATGATGTCTGCGCCTTTTTTAGGGATCATTGATCCGAGATCTGAACCCAGCCTTATGTGATTTACAACCGAGCCTCCGCGCTGCGCCATGCCGTGGGTCTCTGCTGCCCGGATGGGAAGCCCTGAAATGACTGCGGCTTTTCCGATGATGTCCGAAGCAAGGATTGCTCCCTGCCCTCCGACTCCCGTGATAAGGAGATCGAGCTTCTTCTCTCCTTTTACCTGATTCATCTCTTCACCTCCCGGATAGCTTCAAACTTGCAGATCTGCGCACAGACCCCACATCCGCTGCACAGGGCAGTAATTACAGCGCATTTCTTTTCCTCATCAAATTCGATTGCCGGGCAGCCGAACTTGACGCACTGCTTACAACCTTCACACTTTTCAGGGTCGACGATGTACGGGGCCCGCCTGATCCCTGCTCTCTTTCCTGAGATCACACAGGGCTGCCTTGCTATGACTACAGATGTGCCTTCGAAGTCCTTTGCGGCTTTGAAAGCTTCCTGGGTTGCTTCAAGGTTGTAGGGGTCAACAACAGTTACAAATCCGGCTCCCATAGCCCTGCAGAGTTCGGCAAGCGAGACCTCTACAGTTGGCTCGCCGGTAACCGTAAAGCCAACTCCGGGATTTGGCTGGTGCCCGGTCATGGCCGTGATGCGGTTGTCGAGAATGGTGACCGTAATATTGGCTTTGTTGAAGACAGCGTTCAGGAGAGAATTCATACCTGTATGGAAAAAGGTTGAGTCCCCGATAGAACAGCAGATAGGGCGCTTTTCCCCTGCATGGTAAAGCCCGGAAGCTATGCTGATGCTTGAGCCCATGCAGAGCGTGGTCTCAACAGTCCCGCTCTGGATCCCGAGGGTGTAACAGCCGATATCGCTTGGGTAGATAGCATCCTTTCCAAAGACCTTTCTCATGGAATAGAAGGTTGCTCTGTGAGAACAGCCGGCACAGAGGGCAGGCGGGCGGGGGGCAAGTTCAAGGGGCATTTTTTCGGTTTCTGGTTCGGCATCCAGATCAAAAGCTCTCTTTAAGGCTTCAAGGAAGGTGCTTATGTCCAGTTCTCCTTCTCGCGGGACAAAACCACCCGTTTTCCCGAGAATAGAGACCTCAAGCCCGGTTTCCTGTGCAAGCATCCTTACCTGCTCTTCGACAATCGGCTCAAGCTCTTCGAAAATGAGAATAGTATCAACTGTGTTCAGCAGTTTCAGAATAAGCTTTTTCGGGACAGGATAGGTCCCTATCTTCAGGAAAGAAGCTTCAAGCCCAAGTTCCTGCATGGCCTCTTTTGCGTATACCGAAGCAATGCCTGCACCTATTACCCCGAACTTTGCATCTGGTATTAGTTCCAGGGAGTTCCAGGGAGATTCTGCAAGCTCATCTTCCATTGGCTGCTGGATAGAAAGGATATGGGTATGGCGGGTGCGTGCATTCTTGGGCAGCATGACCCAGCGGTCGAGAAGTTTTTCGAAATGAGGAATCGCTTTTTCTACAGGGATTTCCCCGAGCTCGATATCTGATTTACCGTGCGAAATCCGGGTGGTGGGCCTGAAGATGACAGGGATTTCGAACTTTTCCGAGAACTCAAACGCATATGGAAGCATATCCTTGGCTTCCTGGGGAGTTGAAGGGTCAAAACAGGGCACAAGGGCAAATTGGGCATAGCGCCGTGTATCCTGCTCGTTCTGGGAGGAATGACAGGAAGGGTCATCAGCCACAATGGCAATAAGCCCGCCTTTTGTCCCTGCATAGGCAAGGGTCATGAAGGGGTCGGCTGCAACGTTTAACCCGACGTGTTTCATTGTCACGACAGACCGGACTCCTGCCCAGGCGGCTCCGACTGCCACTTCCATTGCCACCTTTTCATTCACGGACCATTCAATATAGTAGTCCCGGTCCTTCCGGGCCGCAAGGGTATCGATGATCTCCGAAGAAGGAGTCCCGGGGTAGCCTGTAGCCACCTGTACGCCGCCTTCCAAAAGGCCCCGGGCAATTGCCACGTTTCCAAGCATGTACTCGCGTGTAGTCATTTTATGTTCTCCAGCGTTTTAATAATGAAAATATAACTCCAACATCCAAATATTTCATACCTTTCAAACATTTCAAACATAGTTTTGATCAATAAGTTAATGAATAGAAATTCCGGAAAAGGACAACTCCGGTAAACAAAACCTGCTGTCCGCAAACCACGTAAAACTTTTGCATTATTCAAATAACACGATCAATAATATACTTTCGGATAATTGTCCGGAATTTTCTCATTCAGGGCTGCAGCCCCAGCTAATTGAAGGCGTTAAAAATGAAAAAGCTGCAGGGAGATCAAAAATACCCATCAGTTGCCCAAAACCTATGAATCAATGAATGGATCAATGAGTCAATGAATCAATGAATGGATCAATGAATTAATGAATTAATGAATTAATGAGTCAATGAACCAATGAATCGGATTTCCCCCGAAACTCTGCAAGAAACTCTGCAAGCTTTGCAATCTCTTCCAGCTCAAGGTCGAGTTCTTCGCCTTTCAGGGACGCTTTGAAAAGTTCTCTTTTTGCAGGGATCTCAGCCACGACATTCACGCAATTCACGGAAGCCAGCATCTCTTCCCTGATATCCGGCTCAACCCTGTTAAGCACAAAATAGACTTTACACCCGCACTGTCCTCCAAAATCTTCAAATTTCTTTGAAAGTTTGAGGGATTCGTAGGAAGGATCGATAACTACCAGGATCAGGTCAAAGTCTTTATCAACGCCGCGCCCGAAATGTTCCGTGCCGGCTTCAGTGTCAACAATTACTACATCGTCTTTTCCGAGGTCGAGGTTTTCGAGAAACTCCCTTGTCAGGACTCCCATAGGACAGGCGCAGCCTTCTCCGAAATCATGGATCTTGCCAACAGCCATGAGCCTTAAATTCCCTTTTATTTCAACAAACTCCGAAGGCAGGTCGGAAAAACTCCACCTTTTCTTAAAGAAGCGAGATTGCTGCTGATTTCCTGAAGCCCCTGGAACGGTAAGCCCTCCGAGAGGTGCGGTCTTTGGAGCCCTCTGCATTTTCTTGAAATCCTGCTTTCCCCCAAAATATTCCATGAGGTCTCCGGGGGCTGCCATCCCGAGCTGGCTGTGCAGCCCGTAGTTGGACTCATCGATGTCAAGTACCAGGACGTTCTTTGTTTTTGCCATCTGCTTTGCCAGGAGGGCGGAAATCGTACTTTTACCACTTCCTCCTTTCCCACATACTGCGATTCTCATATCCGGTTCACCTACCACAGTAATTTATCTAACTGCCTTTAAAGTTATTTCCTGCCAGATATTGTCCTTACGATAAAGTTTCCTTATTCGTAGGCAAACCCTGAAACTACCTTATGCCTCTAAGGATTTGAAGTTAATAGAAAGCTTTGAAGTTAATAATATCAAGCATCAGGAACAAATTAACAGGATGTAATGGGATGTAACCGGGCGAATTTTTTATTCAAGGGGATTGCGAAGGCTAAAAGGAAAAAGAAAAAAATTAAAGGAAATTATAGAGGGGGAAAAGAAGCTGAGTTATTTATCCCAGATTCTTGGGGACTATCTGGTGAGCATTATTACGGTGGCAGTTACCCTTTTTCTGATTTTTGCAGTTGACCGCCTGCTTGTCAGGACAAAGATAATCCACACAGACGTGAAATTCGCAAAGCACCTAATTCAGTTCGTCATCCTCAGCATCGGCCTCATTTTTGTCGTGTTCAGCCTCCCAATTGCAGCCCAGTACAAAGAATCGATTCTCAGCCTGCTCGGGATCATTGCCGGGGCTGCAGTTGCACTTTCCTCCACCACTTTTATTGCCAACGCGATGTCCGGGATCATGCTGCGGATCATAAAGCCCTTCAGGGTAGGGGATTACATTGAAAGTGGGAACGTCTTCGGGAGAGTCACCGACATTCATATCCTGCACACGGAAGTCCAGTCGATAAACAGGGACCTGGTAACCTTCCCTAACCTCAAACTGGTCTCAAACCCCTTAAAAACGATCAGGACATCGGGGACCATTATCTTCACCTGCGTCTCCCTGGGCTACGATGTCCCCCGCCAGAAAATCGAAAAAAACCTGCTCCTGGCTGCAGAAAAAACCGGGCTTGAAAACCCTTTCGTTCACGTCCTGGAACTCGGGGACTTTTCGGTCACTTATAAGGTGGGAGGGCTCTTAAAGAATATTGAGAGCCTGATTACGGCCCGATCGGATTTCAAAAAAGCCGTTCTTGACACCCTTCACGAAGCTGATGTAGAAATCGTTTCCCCCAACTTCATGAACCAGAGGATCCTGAAAGAAGGAACAGTTTTCATCCCCCCAAAAGAGCCCCTAAAAGCCGAAATGCCTGAAAATCCTCCGGAAAAGAAACCTGAAGAAATCATCTTTGACAAAGCAATAGAAGCCGAAATCCTGGGAAGGATAGGGTATGTCCTGGAAGTTTTAGATAAGAAGGAAAAAGAACTTGAACAGCAGGTCAGCAGCGTACCTGAAGAGGATAAGAAAGCAGATTTAAAAACAAAACTGGGATTCATTAAAAGCAAAAAAGAAGAAGTAAAAACCGAATTAGAAACCATGAAAAAACAAATCGGAGAAACCGAAGAAAATATAGAGCCGGAAATACGCTCAAGGAAACTTCAAAGCCTTAACCTGAAAGCTGACCATCTGGACATCCAGAGGAAACAACTGGAAAAAGAACTTGAGAAAATTCTGGGAAGCGAAAACCTGGGAAAGGTTTGAAATTTACAGTGTTTGGAATTTTTAGACGAGTTGGAATTTACATGAGTTAAAACTTTTAGAGGCAATGTAACTGAAGTTCTGTAAATTCGAAATGCTCTGTATCCCTTTTCTTCAAAAAAAACAGAATTTTCTTTTTCATCTATGCATAGGTTTTTACTTCAAATTTTGAAGTAAATATGACCTCAAAACTCTTAAAACATAGAGTTCTTATTCTAATCTCAGTGTTTCACTAATATCGTTATCGATTTTCCTGATAGGCTCTTAGTTGTCAAATTTCTTTTTAATCAACTCATCTGAAAACTTCCCTCCATGCCCGCATGCTCACGAAATGAGCAGATATCAGGTGGTCACTGGGAAAAAGAAGGAAACGTTCCATAGCCTGTATGAATGCAAAGTATTTCATCAATTCATAGAAGGTCAAATTTCTAAAACGTAGGGAAATAAGCCCGAAAGTTAAGAGTTTCTGAACTGGGTAGCAGTAGGAATAAGGCTGGGAGCGAGTTCACCGGGAAAAGAACGTGCGATAACCCCAAGCATTGGCTGGTTATAGTAGATATTTGCCACCGCGATTCCACATGCACAGTCCATAGCGAAAACAAGTCCTTTGCTAGGCTCAGAGACACTTCCAATCTGAAATGTGTCGTTTTTCCGAATCATGGTTTATTTTTTCCACATGTAGTACGATTTACAAAGATCAGGTATCTTATTTATTTTTTTATTTCCTCTCAATCACAGGTTGTACAATATAATCCGATAAGAAAATCCACATCTGTTTCTGCCATTTCATACCTGAGCAATTTTCGAGTTGAGACAGAGCCTGGTGAGATGTCGCCAGGTTGGATACATAATCGAGAGAGAAGTGGCATTTGACATTATTTCTCGATTTTAACTCCTTTAATTATATAAAAAATCAAGCTCTTTGTAATTTAGAAATGCTTGCATAGATTTATATGAGAGCCTATCCCAAAACTCAAAATTTGCTTCTTTGGGTCACATATTTGAGTAACAAATCTGGCTTTCGATTATTAAAGCAATCCTGAATAATTCTGATAAGTGAGATTAAAAATGGGTTTTGGGATGAGCTCGTAATCAAGATCAGTACACTTTGGAGGATTTATTGCATTCATTTCAAAGATTTTTTCGAATATATTGCTATTATTATAATGAATACAATATTATTTCAATGTGATCTGGAAAACAATTCAACCGCGTAAGTGCTATTTATTTAATACTCAATATTAAATAGATATCCGTGGTTATAGTTGTTGAATATTGAATTGGAATAAGTTCTTCAGGGATAGAACTATTAGTAATGATTAAGGGGGGAAATATAGCCATAATCGGAGTCGTAAGACCTAAAGTAACGAACTTCCTGGATTGGAAAGGAAAATTCGACAAGAGGATGACGGTTTGAAAGAATAGCGATGGACTTTACATGAGCTGTATTATGATGAATCCTATTAAGAGGCTTATGTCGTTCATACCGAGCTAGTTTCAAAATCCCGATTATTCATGTTTTTATCTAAAGCAGATTTTCCATTTGACTTGATGATCTTGATTTCTTTACTCCGAAAAATTGGCATGGAAGGATAAGAGGTAGTTTTGAAACAAGCTCACCTTAAAAGATGACAAATTGGACATGGCAAAACAGCATGTAAGAATTTCAAGCATTTGGAAAGCGGACCGAAATTAATCTCTCTGGCAATTGGCATTCAATTCTTCCAGGAGGAGACAAGATTTAAGAGATTGTATACTAGAGATTTGGTCTTGAATTTTTATCAATGGTGGGGGTAGGTAACGTTATGACTGACGACAGAAAGAACCCTGAAGTGGGCAGAGCAGACAAACAAGAAACCGGTAGAGGCATGTCGAACCGCGACTGGTGGCCAAACCAGTTGAAGCTCGAGATCCTGCACCAGCATTCTTCCAAGTCCAACCCTATGGGCGAGGACTTCAACTACGCGAAAGAGTTCAAGAGCCTCGACCTGGTGGCTGTGAAGAAAGATCTCGCGGTGCTGATGACCGATTCGCAGGACTGGTGGCCGGCGGACTTCGGTCACTATGGCCCTTTGTTCATTCGCATGGCGTGGCACAGCGCCGGCACCTACCGCGCCTTTGACGGCCGCGGTGGTGGCGGTAGAGGTCAGCAGCGCTTTGCGCCGCTCAACAGTTGGCCGGACAACTGCAATCTGGACAAGGCGCGTCGCCTGCTCTGGCCGATCAAGCAGAAGTATGGCCGGAAGATTTCCTGGGCTGACCTCATGATTCTTGCGGGTAACGTCGCCCTGGAAACAATGGGTTTCAAAACGTTCGGTTTCGGAGGCGGTCGCGAGGACGTCTGGGCGCCGGATCAGGATGTCTATTGGGGCCCTGAGGAAACGTGGCTGGGTGGTGATAAACGCTATTCCGGCGACAGGGACCTCGAAAATCCGCTCGCTGCCGTGCAGATGGGGCTGATCTACGTCAATCCGGAAGGCCCGAACGGCAACCCGGATCCGATCGCGGCGGCCAGGGATATCCGCGATATTTTCGCTCGCATGTCCATGAACGACGAAGAGACCGTTGCGCTCATCGCTGGCGGTCACGCCTTCGGCAAAACCCACGGTGCCGGTCCTGCGTCCCATGTCGGGCCTGAGCCAGAAGCGGCCAGTATCGAGGAGCAAGGCCTCGGTTGGAAGAGCAGCTTCGGCACCGGCAAAGGCGGTGACACGATCACCAGCGGCCTGGAGGTCATCTGGACCAACACGCCAACGAGGTGGAGCAACAACTTCTTCAGGATTCTGTTCGGCTATGAATGGGAATTGACGAAGAGTCCGGCCGGTGCACATCAGTGGCAACCGAAAGGTGGCGCCGGCGCCGGCACGATTCCTGATGCCCACGACCCGTCCAGGCGTAACGCGCCAACCATGCTGACCACTGATCTTTCCTTGAGGTTCGACCCTGCCTATGAAAAGATTTCAAGGCGCTTCTATGAGAACCCGGATCAATTAGCGGAAGCATTCGCTCGCGCGTGGTTCAAGCTGACGCACCGAGACATGGGTCCGCGCGCCCGCTATCTCGGCCCGGAAGTTCCTGCCGAAGAGCTCATATGGCAAGACCCCATCCCTGCGATCAATCACAAGTTGATCGATGAGAAGGACATTGCCTTCCTCAAGGGCAAGGTCCTTGCCTCAGGGTTGTCGGTCTCGCAACTGGTTTCGACTGCCTGGGCGTCGGCGTCTACCTTCCGTGGCTCCGACAAGCGCGGCGGTGCGAACGGCGCACGAATTCGCCTCGCGCCGCAGAAGGATTGGGAAGTCAACCAGCCAGCCGAGCTGGCGAAAGTGCTGAACACTCTCGAAGGTATCCAAAACGAGTTCAACAGCGCGGCTTCTGGCGGCAAGAAGGTCTCGCTTGCTGACCTGATCGTTTTGGCTGGTTGTGCAGGCATCGAGCAGGCTGCGAAGAATGCTGGTCACGATGTGACGGTCCCCCTCTCTCCAGGGCGCATGGATGCCTTGCAGGAGCAGACCGATGTGGACTCCTTTGCCTTACTCGAACCGATTGCGGATGGTTTCCGCAACTACCTCAAGAGCCAATACACTGTATCAGCCGAGGCGTTGCTGGTTGACAAGGCGCAATTGCTGACGCTGACCGCACCAGAGATGACGGTGCTCGTTGGCGGTATGCGCGTGTTAAACACCAACTTCGGACAGACTCAGCACGGCGTTTTTACCCGGAAGCCGGAAGCGCTAACAAACGACTTCTTCGTGAACCTGCTCGACATGTGTACGGAGTGGAAGGCGGTATCGGACGCCAGGGACATGTTTGAAGGGTGCGATCGCCAGACAGGCGAAGTCAAGTGGACCGGCACGCGTGTCGATCTCATCTTCGGTTCGAACTCCCAGCTCCGGGCTTTGGCCGAGGTCTACGGAAGTACGGACGCGCAGGAGAAGTTTGTCCAGGACTTCGTGGCGGCCTGGACCAGGGTAATGAACCTTGATCGCTTCGACCTCGCTTGACCGAGTATAAATGTCTTCAAGTGCCTGAAGATCTTTAAAACAAACGACTTTGCTCAGGCTGGAGAAAGGTATCGGTCACTTGATAAAACAGGGCAGGAAAATATGATTGGCAAACATGTGGCCAACGTGAGGCATGTGGCCAACGTGAGGCATGTCACCATTCCAGCTATTCAGAAAAGTGCAATCGAAAACTTGCTGCAGGCTGATGAGACTTTGGCAGCATCTGTAGAGCCAGAAGGAGTTCGAGGATATATTGAAATAAAGAAGGCTACCCTCGAATTCTCTATTTTTTATCGCGGAATTGCACATTGATTGCTTTCATTTTGGCTTCTGGATTGCCTGATTGTTATGCGAGATTACTATTTCCGCAAGTTAAGAATCTCTATTAATCAACGAACTCACTCATTCCAGGCCCCACTTCTTCCTGAACTCGAGCTTCTGCTGGCTGTTCATCCAGTGGCTGCCGTCACAGTAGGGCTTGTTCTCCGATTTCCCGCAGCGGCAGAGGGTTACTCTGTTCCGGGATTCGTACATGCTGCCATCTGCAGATTCAATGGGGATACTACCTCGAACCCAGAGGGGACCTTCACAACCTTTTTGTTTGTCGTGAACCAGTACAATAGAAGGTTCAAATTCTTTTTCAAAGGGTTTGCCTGTCTTCTTGTCCCACAGGACCAGCCGTCCTGACGGGCAGACCATGGCTTCCTCTATGGCGGTTTGTCTGGCTTCCGGGTCGTCTGATTTTTGTATGAGATCCCTTATTCCTCCAGCCCGCTGGCAGAAACGGGAATGATCGCAGAGCTCGTAGACATCGGTGAGTTTTAGATCAGGACCTTCAAACGTTTCCGCTTTTTCCAGGTAAGGCTTTCTGCTGGCTGTTTCGCTACCGTCAAAACCAATCTTGCGGTGGGTCCCATCACAGAAGGGCTTATTTTCGGATGAGCCACAGCGGCATAAAATATAGGCTTCCCGCCGGGGGTATTCCTTTAGATCAATTAATTCTCTGGTGTGGCCGGCGTCATCGGTGACAATTACCTGTTCGAAAAGCGGCACTCCACCTGTAACCCGATACGGTCCGTCTTTGATTATCTTAATCCTCATTTCTTTCTCATTGACTGCCATAATCATAATCCCCCATTACCTCTTATAATGCAGTACTGGATGTTTAGTCTGACTATTCACCTCTTTGATAATTTCTATAGTTTTCCGATTCATACTGTCTCAAATAAGGGCGCATGTAATAGGATTGATCAAATCCTCAACCAGGCAATAAGATGGTTACTGCTGCAGACATATTCGATAGCTATCAGCTTAACTGAGGGTTTCAAGACTGAGGGAGAGGGATCAGAGACAGACGATGATTGCGGATTTCTAAATCTCACTTCTCCACTGGAGATAAAATAAGGTTTATCAAGTCTAAGGGTGCTGGATGAAACAAAAAATCTTTTAACTTTTCAAAACATATAAGGAAGCGTGAACAATGACAGCGCAATCATTGGTTCTGGCACAGGAGAAATAGAAGTTACGAGTCATGCTGTAACAACGAGTCATGCAGAATTTTCGAGTCATGCTGTAACATTATATGGGATACCGGTTGTTTACATTGTTATTGGAGCATTATTTGTATTATTTATTTTATATTTATACTGTAGGATGACAAGAAAAGAAAGACATTGTATGAGTAAATCGAGTTACTTAAAATTGTTTTTTGCTTTATTTATCCCGCTATTTTTTTATAATCTGTATAATATGTATAACAGTTCATGGTTTTACAATGTCTATGCCAAATCGTGGTGTAATACTTTCTGGTTTACCAATCCTATTTTTATTATTATGAATGCAAGTACTGCATCTATATTGGAATCTATCTTTCCGTATTTATTCATAACTCTTAGTATATTAGTAATAAACTGTTATCGTAAACCAGCTTAGAGAGGGTCTTGAAATTAAACTTTTATTGCAAAAACATTTGTTCAGTCTGTCATGCACGGATATAACGCTAATAATTTCAACGGTGAAAAATAGGAAAGTTTTAGGTGTAAAGATCCCGCAGCACCTTATTAACTCTGAAGAAGTTATCAAATCTCTTTTTAAATAACTATCTTAAAACTTCCCTCCACGCCCGCATGCTCACGAAGTGAGCAGATATCGGGCGGCTGCTGGTAAAAAAGAATAAAAAATAGAAGCTGCAGCTGCCAAAATAAGTATGTTACAGATAGTTCAGCCGGATAGAAGTAACACAGGAAGAGAAGAGGGGTCCCTGATTAAGATGTTATGTAAAAACTGTAATCAGCCTTTCGAGACTTCGAACCCCCAGAAAATAGACCTGTAGTGAGAAGTGCAGGATTGCTTTTTCTAGAAGAAAAAAACAATTTTCGTGCCTCAGAACTCATAGGGCTCATCATGAAATCAGCCGATTTTTTCATCACAGGCACGTAATTGAGATTATAAATGTATTTTAGAGAAACTTTCTCTTTCAGATCAAAATATCTTCAGTATTCTCCGCGAAGCTCAGCTTGAATTTCCTCCGCAATCTCACGTGCAGCTTCTTTAGGAGACTCTGCTTTGTAGATGCTTCTGCCTACAATCACCCAGTCTGCCCCTGCAGCAATAACGTCCGAGGCTCTTCCTCCCTGGGCGCCTACGCCGGGAGAGATAATAGTGAGTTTGTCCCCGACGATCTTCCGGATTTTCTTCACTCTTTCGGGCCGCGTGGCTGGGGCGACAAGCCCGAAAGCTCCTGCTTCAAGCGCCATCTTTGCAATTGCCTCTGCGGCTGGCTGCATGAACTCGGCTCCGCCGGGGTGGCTCATTTCGCTCACAACGAAGACGTCCTTTCTGTATTCGGAAGCGATTTCAATGCAGGCATCAAGGCTGTCCCTGCCTGTAAAGCCCTGCACAATGATTGCATCGGCTCCTGCTTCAAATACCTGGTCACAGATAAGGCGGTTGGTGTTGGGGATATCGGCAACCTTGAAATCTGCTATAACCGGGGCAAATTCGGCAAGTTCCCTGATTATGTCAAGCCCTGTAGCAAGTATCAGAGGGTAGCCCACCTTTATTGCGTCCACGAATTCCCAGATGTCTTCTGCAATCTTCAGCGCTTCTTCCCTGTCAGTCACGTCCAGGGCAACGATCATACCGGTATTCCTTTCCATCAAATCACCTCTTTGAAAGGCGTGTCCTCACAGCTGACACAATAAGCGGAAGAGTAATTGTTGAATCTGCGTAGACTGTTACTGATTTCGCCTCTTCACCGACCTTTCCCCAGGACCGGGCTTCGTCAAGAGTTGCCCCGCTCAGCCCGCCGGTTTCCGGATGGTCCATTGTTAGCTGGATTGCGTAGTCAAAAGACCTGGGAGTTATAAGCATAGACTGCAGGATATAGTTCTTGGGGACCCCGCCTCCAAGCAGCATAGCGCCTGCACTTTCAGCCCCATAGCAGATATCTATGAACTCGTGCATATCCGCAAAAGCATCAACATGCAGAGGGTTTCCTTCCTTATATAGCCAGGCCTGAAGCCCTATTACTGAGTCCTGAATAGCAGGGCAGTAGACCGGCACACCCATTTCGGCTGCGGTCTTAAGGATGGAGGAGTCATCGTCCAGATTCTTCCCGATTTCGGTAAGGACCTGCCGGATTGAGAGTTTTTCCTGTGGAAGCCCTGCATAAACGCCCTGTAGAAATTCTTCAAGGTCGGTGAAGTGCTGGTCCGGGAGGTAGACATCATAGATCCTATCAATACATTCATGCCTGAGCTGAATATCATTTGCGCAATCTGAACCTTTATAATGGTGAAGGCCAAGAGCCTCAACCGTGTCATGAACCATATTGGCTCCGGTTGTGACAAGCACATCGATATGACCGTCGCGGATCAGGTCTGCAACAATATTCCTCATGCCTGCAGGCGTCATCGCCCCCGCAAGCCCGAAAAACTTCGTAGTTTTCTCTGAAGCCAGCATCTCATAATAGATATCTACAGCCTCAGCCAGCCTGCCTGCTCCAAAGGCACAGCCGCTGTACTCCCTTACCAGCTCATCTACGGTCATATTCGGAACTATCTTTGCCCCTTTGACCGGATTTGTAAGATCTTTAGCAGAAGCTTCAAAGTCCATTTTTTTTCCTCATAGATTATAATACTCTTAAGACGTAACTATAACAAAAATATAAACATTTTTAATAGTTGTTATGTTAAAACGTAGAGATACTAAAATATAATTATTTATATAATTTTCTTAATGCATAAGCGTGTTGAAATAAGTATACAGGCATATAGGAGGTCTGTGAAGTTTGTCGCCTAATAGACTGGCATGAGACACTGAGGTAAGCGTTCCATGTTCAGCATTTTGTTTGAAGTTTTTCTATCCTGCAAGTAACTATGTGAAACTGATTATGTGAAACTGATTATATGAAACTGATTATATGAAACTGATTATATGGAACTGATTATATGGAACTGATTATATGGAACTGATTATATGAAATTAATTATATAAAACTGATTCATTGGTCATCGGTTAAATAAGGAATCATGACAAATTGTATCCACTTCTACAATAGTGTTCAAAAAATTCTCTTTGCAGGATCAGAACTTGATCGTAATTTGACGCCTACGGCACGTGAGTAAGAACCTGCTGACTTGTGAAAGTAGCTTTGGGGAATGAAGCAGGAAACCCGTGAACTAAAGTTCACGGGCAGTTAATCCTATTGTAAGTGTTACAGTTAGATTCCTGAAGTAGTGGATAAACAGGATCCGTCTCTAAGGCGATCTCTGTCACCGTTGCAGTTAGAAGCCCTGCTGGATAATGTGCATGATCCGTCTCTAAGGCGGTCTCTGTCACCGTTGCAGTTAGAAGCCCTGCTGGATAATGTGCATGATCCATCTCTAAGGCGGTCCTGGTCCTGGTCACCAAGGGATTTCTCATTGTGGAAGTCTTTTGTTATTGGAACTGCAGAGACTCCCGCAGGAAGCAAAGTTAACAACATTAATACAACAGAAACTGATGCCATAATCTTCAAAGTTGACTTTCTATTGAAACTCATTTTTTTTCACCTTATTTGCTTATTTTTTATACGAGAATACCGGTAATCAAAAACAAACTGGGAATCCAATAATATAAAGATTCTTATTATAAATAAGCAGAAATAAAGCAATAAAAATACATTCGAAGCTTTATAATACTTTATTTTATTTTATTTTATAAAGGATTATATCATCCTAAATTAAAAATTAATGTATATCGTGTGTAACTATATCTTTACACTGAAAAATTAAATGCAGTTGTAGAAATACCGTTCAAAAGATGTGAGTGTAAAGCAAGTAAGAACAGAACGAGAGGAATGTACGCCTTATTGTGGCAGATAAGAAATGAAGGGATTAATACCAAAAAAAGTAGAAAACGAGGGAAAATATATCCTTAACCGATGACCAATGGAAACTGATTATATGAATTGGTTTATGTGAACACCTCTGTATAGATAAACTTTCTCTTAGAGGAACTGCAGGACAGAAACCTCTTCTACAAAAAGGAATAAAAAAACAAAAGCCCGCAAAAGAAATATACACAAAATATATAGAGTGGAACGATTCGAGGCAAAAGATGCATGACGAAATAATAAGGTATGAAAACACAGGCATATATTTCGGCAGCAAAAAAGTGCTTTCTGGTTTTTCTCTATGCATTCTGAAAGGTAAAAAGATCCTGTTAAAAGGTAAATCGGGAACTGGAAAATCCACTCTACTTAAAATAATTCTTGGATTTGAAAAACCTTCTGAAGGCTCAGTCTATTACAGAGGCGTGCCCTTAAGCCCTCGGGTGGCCTGGCAGGTTCGAAAAGATGTGGCCTATGTTTCTCAGGATATGGATCTCGGCGAGGGACCTGTAAGGGATCTGCTTGATGAGGTCCGTTCTTACCACTCTAACAGGGAGAAAATCGACCCTGAAAAGCTGCATATTTTTATGAGGGAACTCGAGCTGGAAAAAGACATACTTGAGAAAAACTTTGAAAACCTTTCCGGAGGAGAAAAACAAAGGATCGGAATTCTGATTGCCCTGCTGCTTGAAAGAGAGATTTTCCTGCTTGACGAGGCAACCTCAGCTCTCGATTCCGAGCTTAAAAAAAAGGTTGTTGACCATTTCCTTAAACACAGCCACTGGACACTTTTTGTAATTTCACATGATACAGAATGGGAAAGGGATGGAGTGGAGATTGTGACTATAGGAAATAATGGATCTGATTGAAAAACTGTCCCTAAGGAACAATTTATCGGACTGAAAACCATCTCGGGAAGTGTTGCGTCCGTCTGTAAGAAGCTAAATGAGTTAAATCTTAAAAAAGGATGTATAAAGAGCCGAATAAAAAGAACTGCACGAAAATAACAAGAGGAATTTTCAGATGGTAAGCCCCGATATATCGATACCTTCCCTGATACTCTGCTTTCTACTGCTTGTGATTCCTCTGGCAATCAGTTACAGGATAAAGCTCCAGATCTCCCGGACAACTATAGATTCGGTTTTCCGCATGACAGTCCAGCTGGGAATGGTAGGCGTGTTTTTGACCTACGTCTTCGATCTGAACAATGGGGCTTTGAACCTGGCCTGGGTTCTGGGAATGGTTACAATTGCAAGCTACACAACCATACGCAATGTAGAACTCAAAATGGATAAACTGCTTCTACCGGTGATACTTTCCTTTACGGCAGCAAATTTAAGCGTGCTGCTGTACTTCAACGAATTCGTGCTTGACCTTGGAAACCTTCTGGAAGCCCGCTACCTGATCCCCATAGGGGGCATGATTCTTGGGAACTCACTCAGGGGCAACATTGTGGGTATGGGAGATTTTTATGAGGATATCCGCAGAAACGAAAACAGGTACCTTTACAGCCTCTCTCTCGGGGCAAGCAGGTATGAAGCCCTCATACCCTATATTCGAAAATGCCTTCGCTCCGCACTCAGGCCTACCCTTGCTAATATCGCAACTGCAGGGGTTGTCTTCCTTCCCGGAATGATGACAGGGCAGATCCTCGGAGGTGCAAGCCCTATCCTTGCAATCAAGTATCAGATTTCAATCATGGTTGCTCTTTATGTGTCCACAGCCATGAGCACTACCTTTAGCATCCTTAGCACTATCCATACCGCTTTTGACGAGTATGGGCTGGTAAATAAAGAAATATACAGGGAAAAAGGTACGAGAAAAGGAAAAGGAAAAAAGAAGAACAGGACACATTGGGCTTGACCTTCAGGTTATACATATCCTGTGATGTCCTGCCCTACCGGAGTGCTTTTTCTTACGCATTCCTCACCATACTGGACCATATCCCTGACCGCGTTCTTCAGGATGGAAGGATAGATCTGGCCTACCTGTTCCCATACAGGTTTTCCACGGCAGAAAAACTTGAACGTGGGTGTGCCCTGGACCCCATATCTTTCTGCAGTCCAGGGGTTTGTTGCCACATTTAGCCTGGCAAAAACTGCCGAAGCCCCGTATTCTTTTGCATACTCCGCAAAATACGGTTCCATAGCTTTACAATACGGGCAGGAAGGGCTGTAAAACATTACAATAATAGGTTTCTCAGAACCTTCCACCTGCTGTCCCCAGGTCGCATCCTCAATTTCAAGCACATAATTCTCGTCCAATCAATTACCCCCTTAAAAGAAATTATGAGATAAATGAATTAAATTCAGGAATGAATCCGCTCTTAAGTTTGAAGAAATATGTGGTTTTTTACGCTAACAGTACTTTATGCTTTAATTAAAGCAATATTTATGTCTTCATGGAATTAAAGTTCACGCATCTGTGGATTCAAGGTTATGAAAACCTGCTGTTTGCAGCCTCTCAATTCCGGAAAACAGGATCTAACAAATAAAAACACGAAGGTTAAATAGAGTCTGCTAAAAAAATTTGTGTCAGTTTCCGGTCAGTAAAGAATGAAGTTCGCAAGATATTAAAAGAAATGGAGGAAAGATTAAGAAAAAGCTGGTGAACAGAACTGGAGGAACAGTTCTGTCTTTTTTCGGATACAGTAATTCGTCGGGCAGTTACATCCGGCTTTTTACCCATTGGTGAACTACCTGCTAAATCTAAAGATTTAACGGGCTTCCTGCTTCATACCTCGGAGCAACTTCCACAAGTCCACAGGCCCTACCCTCTGTCCCAGAGGTGAAAATCAAATACTATTTTTTGTTCCTGTTATCCTGTGCTTGGTTATCGCGTAGGATTTCAGTACATTATGATAGGTTTGAAGAATATAATGGTAGTTGATGACGAAAAGAATGTTGGGAAAGTTAACGGGATTCATCTCCAAGCTAAAGCATAGGAGCTTTCTCCCTTCTTTCTCGTAAAAACTTCATGGCGGGTTGGAGAACCGAATTTTACCAGTCAGTTTTTCTGTTCAGACTTCCTTTTTTTCATACTCCGGGTTCATAGTTTCATCGAAACATGTGCTGCAGATATATTTGTCATCGAGGCATGTTTCTTTGAAATCTACTCTGGGACCACCCGGTTTTGTGGTTGCTTCCTTAAATACATAGAATTTTTCGTTAAACTCTATTGGCTGTCCGCACCTTGTACATACAAAGGGTGGGTTCTCAACCGAATCAATTGCACATTCAATGCATATCAGATCGGACTTCTCCCCGTGAACATCCCTGAACGTGATTGGTTTCATATCTAGACTGGTGTCCACAACCAGCACATCTTCCTGCAGTTCCCGACCACAGATATTGCAATACTCTTTCATTGTGTCGCCTCCCTTCATCAGAGGATTCCTCACAAAACCCTGTGCTGAGCCTACAAAAGGTTTTATACTTTCCGTGTTTGCACTCATTTAATTCCCCATTTTTAGCCTATTTATCCATATCATACCAGACCGGTCCATTTTTCAGTATTTCTACTCCGGTTCAGTATCTTTCACACCTTTGATCTGAATTTTCACCCTGCCAGATAATATTTAAGCTGCCGGCATTTCAGCCAGAGAAGTCCTGTCCCAAACTGAGATAAAAGCGATAAGGAAGATAACATATTTATTTTTATTAAAATGTGTTCCCGGAAATACTTTACGCACTCAGGCAATAACAATCCGAGAAAACAATATGCAAAATATGTTTCAAACCGCTTTTCAGCTTATGGCTTAAACTTCCCTATGTAAATATAGGTTTTAAGAGTATATACAGTTATTCATTTTGATCGAAATTCAATGAATAATTACACAAATAATAGTTATGGATAGGTTAACTCTTAGCTAAAGAATCAGGGGTTTCCTGCTGAGGGTTTATGAATAAAATAAACCTGAAGGAAGAGAACAAAAATAAGCCTGAAGGAAGAGAACAAAAATAAGCCTGAGGAAAGAGAACTAAAATAAGCCTGAAGAAAGAGAACAAAAGTACAATATAGGAACAAAAAATACGTTAATGAGGAAAGTTCAGTATGCAGGGGTAGGAGAGGGGAAATTAAACAAAGAATTTTATTGCTCCTTGATCAATACATAATAAGGGTAAAGAATACTATAAAAGGACTCGAAAAAATGCTTAAGCAGAGATTCGTGCTGGATACTACAGCACTAACGGATCTGCAGACCCGGGAGGTTATGGGCTATACATCCCTTTGTGAGGGGATGAAATCAATACTTGACCTTATAGCCGATGCTCGTCTGCAGTTTGGGATCAGTTGTTATGTTCCCTATCCATCAGTGTACAAGGAGATGTACGAATTTGCAAGCCATAACGGCTGTGACAGGGAGGTTATAGCAAAGATAGATACCTGGCTTGTGAAAAAAGCTCCTGACCGCTATAGAGTCGATGTAACCTCACAGATATTCCACGAATACGTATCTTACATGAGGGAACGGATTAACCGGGGAATGGGGGTTGCAGAAGATGCAATATGGGAGGCAGCAACCGAATGCCTTTTCATGGAAAACCCGCAAAACAAGAAAAAAGAGTACAGGGAAGAAGTTGAAAGAGAAGTTATTGGGGGGATAATCGGCAAATTCAGGAATAAATACAGGGCAGCTCTAAGGTATGGCATCCTTGACAGCGCGCCGGATATTGATGTCCTGATCCTTGCCAAAGAACTTGATGCAGCTGTCGTTGCAAGCGACTACGGAATTGAAAAATGGGCCGAGCAGCTTGGAGTTCGCTTCGTGCCTGCAAACACCTTTCCGATGATGATCAAAGAATATCTTAGGCATACTCCGGAAGGTGAAAAAGAAAAGGGGGATGGGGATAAAAAGAAAAAGGGTCATTCAGAGGAAGCAGAATTTATTTAACAGGCTCAATGGGCCCTGAAGGCTGACAGCTTTAAGGATCTGGACTGTCCTGGTCAGTTTTAGTTTTATTAAGGGGAATTTCTTAACTGACCTGCCTTTATTGCCTGCATTCGCCACATATCTTCACTGAATATTCCATCTTCACTGAAGACCTTATCCATCTTCACTGAATATCCCATCTTCACTGAAATACATTTATTGGCAAACTAATCTGTCTTCACTTACATTAACAAGATCAATACAGTATCTGTACGCCCTTAAGGGCAATCCGGGGGGAAAGAGTTTGAGAAATATTGTTATAGAAGAGTTGAAAGCTTCGGAAGTTTACCGCCAGAAGGTAGAGGTCGTTGAAAGAAAAGGGCTTGGGCATCCGGACTATATCTGTGACGCTATCATGGAACAGATTTCCGTAAATCTCAGCCAGAAATATCTTGACACCTTCGGGACCATCCTGCACCACAATATAGACAAGGGCATGCTTGTTGCAGGGCAGGTGGAAGGAAAATTCGGAGGAGGAAGGGTTGTAAGCCCTATGCGGCTGATAATAGGGGATAGGGCAACCTTCGAATACGAGGGAGTTGAGATCGATGTTTCCGGGCTTGCAGTCCGTACAGCAAAAGACTGGTTCTCAGAAAACCTCCGTTTTGTAGACCCTGAAAACCTCATTTATCAGGTGGAGCTCAAAAGGGGTTCAGCAGAACTTACGGATATCTTTAGCAGGGGAGGAAAGGTTCTCGGGGCAAATGATACGTCCGCAGCAGTCGGATATGCGCCACTGAGCCCTACAGAAAGGCTGGTACTCGAGACTGAACGCTACCTTAACTCAAAGGGGTTCAAGAAAGAATGTCCGGAGTCCGGAGAAGACATAAAGGTCATGGGCCTCAGGCATAAAGAAGACATCCATCTTACGGTTGCTGCACCTCTTGTGGACAGGTTTGTGGAGTCTGAAGAGGACTATTTCAAACAGAAAATGGAACTGCATGACCGGATCGAAGAGTTTGCTGCCGGATTTGCGGAAAAAGAGAGAGCTGAGTTTGAAGCCTGCATTTGTGCAAAACCCACTGCTTCCCTTAACACTCTGGACATGCCGGGCAGGGGGATGGATGGAATTTACACAACGGTTACCGGCACATCCGCAGAGGACGCCGACTGCGGAGAGGTGGGGCGCGGAAACCGTGTAAATGGAATTATCCCCTTAAACCGTCCTGTCAGCAGTGAAGCTGCAGCAGGGAAAAATCCTGTAAGCCATATAGGAAAGATCTATAATCTCCTTTCCCACAGGATCGCAGCAGAAATTTACAATCAGATTCCCGATGTCTCTGAGGTGTATGTTTGGCTCCTGAGCGAAATCGGAACTCCTATTGACCAGCCTCAGATTGCAACTGCCCAGCTGATCATGAAAAAAGGTGCAGCAGGGGATGTCGAAAAAGAGGCGGCAGAAGTTATAGAAAAAGAACTTGAAAATATCCATGCCTTCTCTATGGAACTTGTAGCAGGAAAGAAACCTATCTGCTAATCTATTTACTGAGACCGCAGTCCTTGCTAAGGCTCTCAGTCCTGAGAATGGCCGATCTGCCAGTTGCCGATTTGCCAGTTACCGATCTGCCAGTTTCCCGACTCGCGAAATAACCTGAGAAGAAATTACCTGAGAAGAAATAACCTGAAAATCGAAACTCAGCAGATTTCTCCCGCGGAGGCAACCGACAAAATCAGGATTGTATCCTTAGTGACCTGTGTGAACGGTCAGGCAGGCCCAGGCAAACTAAGGACAGACTTTTGTAAATTTATGTAAAGTTTATACCCCGGCAATGAAAGCTATCAGGGCAAAAAACATGGCTATTTTGAACATCTTAGAGGACTTTGTCGGGTTATTCCGCGCAAGGAGCTGATGAATAGCTGCAAGAAATCCCAGGTCTGCCAGAAAGACGATGTAAAGATAACGCAGGCCAAGGATGGACACAGAGTACGGTAGAGGACTTAAAAGTACGGCAAGGAGCCCTATGAGCACTGCAAGATAACCTGCTTTTTTTGCCCCGATTCTAAGAGGCAGGGTATCTGCCCCTTCCATCCTGTCTCCTTCCATATCCTCAATATCCTTTACGATTTCCCGGGCTGTAATGGCAAGAGCGGCAAGCAGGAAAAGCACGGAAAGAACCTTAATTCCTCCAAACCCAAAAATAGAAGCTCCAAACAGAAACACAGAACCAGTAAGGTAGCCTATGCTCAGGTTTCCTAAAAGGGGCGTACCTTTAAGGGTTTTTGCATACAGGATCAACAGCAGGGAGTTAAAAAGGGCAATTAACCCGCAGACCGAATTTACAGAGAAAGCCAGCAGGGTACCAAGGGCGAACAGAAGGTAAGAAAAGTAAAGGGCTTCTTTTGCCTGCACCCTCCCGGATGGGATGGGCCTTTCCGGACGGTTGATCGAATCTATCCTTATGTCAAAATAGTCATTGATAGCGTTTCCTGCGCCTGAAACCATGAATACTACCAGAAACACGAGACCTGCATCAAGAAAAGGAAATGGTCCCGCAAAATTTGAACTTAAAGTACCGGAAGTCAGGATATTAAAGGCTATCAAAGTTCCTATTACAGCTGCAAAACCTGCCATCAGGCAGTTTCCGTACCTCATAAGCTCCAGGTATGTGCGTATTCCGGCAGACATCAGAAGAAAGCAGCATTATAAAGTATTAAAAGTATCGGATATTTTGTCTCAAATCAAAAAATTTAGTATTGAATCAAAAAAGTATGAATCAAAATAAGGTTCGAGCGTTCAAATGAAAAAACTCTTCCTGTGGAGGGAAAATTTAAGATTTGAACCGGCTGTCAGATTTGGATATTGTGTAAGGACATAATTCTCCTACCAGATTAAAACATTTTAAAATCGGGAAAGATCCGCCCGGTTTATTAAGGGGAAAGTGATTCAAGGATCTTGAAAGAGGGTCGAAACATATAACAAACTGTATCGTTAATTTCTCAAAATTTTGAAATCCATGTCCCGGTATGATCCCCTTAAATCTGAATCATCGTCTACTTCTGTTCTAAGGAGATTCAGGGTTACTTTGTTTGGACAAATATATTGTTTTAAACCAGCAGTTTATTGGAAAAATCTACTCAAAACAAATCTCTAAATTTTGTTTATATGAATAATATAATAAATTGTCAATGACTTACTCTGGTATACCAGAGATTTTTGTTTACTGATGTGTGGGCGGAGGCCTATAAAAATGAAAACCGATTTTTTTAGTTCTTTAATTTATGTATTATTGATAATGCTAATAATTCCTGGCATGATTCCTGGCATGGCATCTGCTGCAGATGATACGGGAACTACAGATCCGGTGCCAACCGATACTCCCGATCCGGTACCAACTGATACCCCCGATCCGGTACCAACCGATACCCCCGATCCGGTACCAACCGATACCCCTGATCCAGTACCCGCAGATCCAACACCAACAGATAATGCCGACAGTGGGAGTTCCGGTTCCAAATCCAGTTCTAGTTCCGGTTCCAGCAGCATAGGAAGTGGTGTTTCCGCAGAGCCGGCCAGCAATATCCAAATCAAGGAGCTTGCTACTAGAAACGTGATGAGTGGGTATCATATTAAATATGAATTCCCGGAAAACGTTACCTGCATAACATATATTGAATATGATGCAGAAAGGACATTCAGAAGGACAACAGCAATTGCAGAAGTACTTAAAGGCAAATCCACACTTGTCCCAAAACTTCCTTCTGGCAGAATCTATAAACATGTGAATATCTGGGTAGGAAATAGTGGAGAAGGACTTCCTACTTCCCTTAAAAATGGATTAATCGGATTCAAAGTTGAAAAAGACTGGATTGAAGATAATAATGTCAATGAATCCCTTATAACCCTTCAATGGTATAACAAAGGCTGGAAACCGCTCTCCACGGTAAAAGTTGGCGAAGATAACGATTACGTTTATTTTAAGGCAAAAACTTCTGGATATTCCTCCTTTGCGATAACAGAATATCAGGAAGGAAAATTACAAAAAACTCTGAGAAACCTGGAAAGTGAAGGAAAGTCACTTCTAAACGGAAGTGCAGGACAAAACGGTCCAGACAAAAAGCCTATGGAGACAGCTAAAATATTTATGGTAATTGCTCTGCCCCTATTTGCGCTTATTGTAGGATACGGCGTGTTGAAGAAAAAGATCTAAAAGGTTTCTTTAGCATGAAAGTAGGTGAGATTTTGTTTCTCTCCTACTCCTCATTATTTTTTCCCATAAATTCCCGCGAAGAAATAATCCGCGATAAATCAAAACTTTCCTTGCATAAGCGGGCCGTAGCAAACGGATAAAACATTCAGCTTATTTTATTTTTACCGCAAGCATTCTGTCAAGGGCTTCTTTCGCCCTTATCCGCACGTCCTCGGGAACAGTCACTACGTGCTGCATCTTTTCAAGGGAAGCCAGGACTTTTTCAAGATTGACCATTTTCATGCTGGGGCAGCAGGCAAATTCAGAGATACAGTAATATGTTTTTTCCGGAGCTGCCTTAAGGAGCCCGTGAATAAGCCCGCACTCCGTGCCGATTATAAATTCCTGTGCAGGAGAGTTTTTCGCGTACATGATCATTCCTCGCGTGCTTGCCACATAGTCTGCAAGTTCCAGGACATCAGGGCGGCACTCGGGATGAGCGATGAATTTAGCCAGGGGATGTTTTTCCTTCATTTTCAGGACATCTTCCCTCAGGACCTGGTGGTGTGTGGGGCAGTGCCCTTCCCATGGAATGATAGTTTTGTCGGTCCGGGCTGCAACGTAGGCAGCCAGGTTCTTGTCAGGCACAAAGATAACCTCTTCGGCGTCCAGGGAGTTTACCACTTCTACAGCGTTGGCAGAGGTACAGCAGATATAGGACTCTGCTTTGATTGCAGCCGAACTGTTTACATAGGAGACGACCAGAGCTTCAGGGTGCTTTTCTTTGAGTCTTTTAAGGCCTTCCACATTTACCATTTCAGCCATCGGGCATGTGGCATCGATTTCCGGTAACAGGACCGTCTTTTTCGGAGAAAGGATTGCAGCGCTCTCTCCCATAAAATGAACGCCGCAAAACACAATAACATCTGCGTCCTGGCGGACAGCTTCCTGGCTCAGGGCAAGGGAATCCCCTACAAAGTCCGCAATGTCCTGGACTTCGGGGCGGGAGTAATAGTGAGAAAGAATTACTGCGTTTCGTTTTAGCTTCAATTCCTGGATCCTTTTTATAAGGTCTGCTTGATGCATGGGACCACCATAATATTTGAGAGAAAAATATGAATATAGAATTTTTTTAGTGTAAAGAGGCCTTTAATTAAGACGTTTAGATTTTTAACGTAAAGGCATTCTGGCAAAAGTGCATGTTAAACGTAGAAAGGAGTGCAATAAGGAACATTCTATCCATGAGGCACTTTTTCGCATACATGCAACCTTCTTCGGAGGATTTACGTGCTTAACTCCTCCGGACTATATAATGTTTGTGAACCTAATGTTTGTGAACCCCACCCGCCTTTAATCTGAATATCTAAGTTCAAGCACCTGAATCCTGTCAGTTCAGGTTCAGTCCTCAAGGTCCAACCGGGAAGAATTCAGGTCCCGATCTGGACGGGATTCAGGATCTTTTTGAGGGTAGAAACTGCAGAAAGGGCTGCAAGATAACTTGTTTTCGGATTTTCCGGGGAAGGAAGATTTTCCACTCTGGTGCTAAATTTGCCGAATTCTCCTTCAACGGTGATCTCATGCACATTTCTGGAAAGGGAGGGGTCAGCTATGATTCTTACCCTGGTCTGCTCAAAACCTATGCCTGCAAGACTTATCGTAGCGGCCACGTTAACGTTTGCAGGAAAGGCTTTTACGGCTTCGGAGGCCGTCCCTTCAAAAAGTACGGTTTCTTTTTCAAGTTTTTCAAGTTTTATGCCGTGTTCCATAACATAAGGAGCTCCCATGAGTCCTGACGGAGGTTTCCTGGTGGTCAGGGTGACCGAGGAAATGCCAGCCGCAGATGCTGAGTTTAATCCATCGATGCCGACAACCGCACCCGAGGGGAAATAAAGCTTGCAATTGTGCTGTTTTGCAAGCTCGAAAAGGGTTGTCCTCAGTTCTTCATCGGCAAGGGCACCCACGCTCAGGACCATCACATCACATCCGGCCTTAAGGGCCTGTGGTACAATGGATTTGACAGCATTCTGAGAGGCGCTTTCTATAACAAGATCCACACTGCGTATGAGTTCTTCAATCTCCATATACGCAGGACTGCATGTCTTCAGGGAAGCTGAAAGTTCAAGGATCTTGCTCTCCGAAGAGTCACAGAGAGCAGACAGCTCTGCATTGATCTCCCCGTTATCAATAGCCTTGCAAATCTGTCCGCCAATGAATCCGCAACCAATAACTCCAATTTTCAGTATTTCAGGCTCCTGAGAATAATCAGTAGATTTTAATTGCTTTAGCCAGTAACTTAAGTTGTTTTAGCTGGTATTTTCCAATTCGTTATAATTGCTTGCATTATAATTTTCTTTATCTGTCCAGAATAACGGAAATCCGGGAACGGGATTACTGTATTCCGTTCTCTCACTTAAAATCTTCTGTTGTCCGGCTTTTGTTTTCGTCTCAAAACTCTTCTGCACATTTCTATCCGTTCTTTGCCTATTATTTACCTGTTCTCCTGTTCTTTTTCCTGTTCTTCACCTGTTCTTCACCTGTTCTTCACCTGTTCTTTGCCTGTTCTCAGCACCTTACTTTGGAGAACCCAAATTACAAACAATAAAGTAAAAACGGAATAAAGAGCTAACAAAGGAAAATGCCCGCGCCTCTTATAAATCCGGGCAGCATTAAGTATCGGGGTAAAAATCATGCTTATCAGAGAAGTAGAAAGCTTCATAGAAGAAGATCTGGGGTACGATGATGTTTCGTGCACTATTGTTCCGGACAGGCCTGCAGAAGCCATTATTTTCACAAAAGAGGATTGTACGGTTGCCGGACTCAATGAGGCAGCATCAATATTTTTTTATTTTGGAATTCAGGCAGAAACAGGTCTTAAAGATGGGGATTGTCTCAGCAAGGGCGATATAATTTTCAGGCTCAGGGGAGGAGCAGTATCCATTCTCAGGGCAGAGCGCCTTAGCCTTAATTTCCTCGGGCACCTTAGCGGGATTGCAACCCTGACCAGGAACTGCATGGATGTCGTAAGAAAGCACTCCGAAAGCACAAGGCTTGCGTGTACAAGGAAAACTACCCCCGGAATAAGGAAATTCGAAAAGCTCGCTGTCGCTGCAGGTGGCGGAGACACTCACAGGTTTAACCTCTCGGATGCGGTTATGATTAAAGATAACCACATCAAACTCATGGGAATAGAAGCCGCAATCAAAGCAGCGCAAAAAACAAGCTTTACGCGGAAAATTGAGGTTGAGGTAGAGTCTGCAGAAGACGCGGTCTTTGCTGCAGAACTGGGAGCTGACATTATCATGCTTGATAATATGCAGCCTGAGGCGGTCAAAGAGACTCTCTCCGTACTTGAAGAAAAAGGGCTCAGGAAATCAGTCCTTGTGGAAGCCTCAGGAGGAATTTCCCCCGTAAACCTTGAAGGTTATGCAAAAACAGGAGTTGATGTAATATCAATGGGCTCCCTTATCCACAAATCAAGATGGATAGATGTTAGCCTGGAAATAGTCAACTCCGAGAACTGAAACTATAGTTTCGGATGTAAATGCTTACAGTTAACTCCCCAGATGCGTTATAACCACGGAAGTGCCCGGTATTCCGTGGTTTCTGTGCCTTCGGTGCCTTCGGTGGTTGGTATCTTTGTTTGAGATTAATGAATAAATTTTGATACTTGCCTATAAGTTTTTTGATACTTGCCTATAAGTTAACACATTAATCTTTCTCTTTTTTATTTAATAGATTTTCCTGTTGAAGACTTTTAACTTTTACTCCTTTTTACACCAATGATTACAATTCTATTTTATAATATGTTTTATTTTTCGGCCGAAACTTTGAAAAACACCGAAAAGATAAAAAGGAAGTAATGAATAAAGATTACAAAGATAATAATATAAAAATATAAACTTATGAAACAAAAACAACTCGAAAACCCGGATGAAAATTAATGTTAAATCCAGCTTCTAATATTCCACTTGTTTCAGAATTTATTCTTGAGGATTATGTGGAATCTCACGTATTCAACCGTATATTTTGCACTTAAATATAATAACAAATCTAAGATGTATTACAAGTTTTCAATCCGGGTATTTGTAAAAAATTTATTTATGTAATTAATCCTACAGCGGTTAGTGCCTGTTATGAACTTATACAAATTAATAATGCATTATAAACAGCTAATTCAATAGTATTCATCTAAAAATAATTTAAAGGAGAATGACCTGCCATAAATAATCTTTTTTTATAAGGAATTTGAGGTAGCAGAAGTGAAACTGAAAGGGACCCATAGAACTGTTTTGTTTGCGTTTCTCATCCTGCTGACGCTTGGCAGCACAGCATCGGCAAGAACCACAGTGTATGACGGTGATATTGAGGAAGGGGAGGTATATCAGCTTAATAATTACATAATCGAAATTACCGATGTCTTCCCTGAAGCTAGCACAGCCTCATATTACGTGTACGAAAGAGATAAGGAAATCGCAAATGGCCTGCTGGATATAAACGAGAGTTTTGAGTTTGATTTCGAGGATGATGGGGAAGTCCAGATGCGCCTGAAGTCCGTGCATGGTGGAGGCGTATTACCCAGGGCTACAGTTGAGATAAGTATATCAAATTACAACATAGGAGACCTTTATGTAAGTGAGGTTATTGAAAGCGGGCACTCTGGAACAACCTTCGCAGGGGATCCGAAGCTTGTAATAGTCAAGAGCGTAGATAAATCCGAAATAGAGGTAGGAGATGTCATAACTGTTACTGTGACTGCAAGAACTACCGGAAACGATGTTGCAAACAAGGTGCTGTTTACGGACCCTAAGCAGGAACATTTTATCCTGAAAGAAACCACTTACGAAGTTTCGACCAGCATCCCTAAAATTGATTATGGGCAATCAGTCCCTGAAACCCTTGTTTATATTTATAACCTAAAAGCAACCGAGGCAGGAACCTTCGACCTCAGAGCTGTGACTGCTACTTATACGAACAGTGCCGGTCAGACTTACCAGTCTTCTTCTAACACACCATCCATTACTGTAAGTGAAGGAAATAAGCAGATTGCGAATGTTGATTCCATAATGAATGTGGATCTCTCATCTGTAGGAAGGAACGAAAAAATCACCTCAACCGTAATCTTGAAGAATACCGGAAGTGCCCCTGCACAGGCTGTCCGCCTCGACATTATGGTTCCGGACGGTATGGAATACGTGGGCGGAGACGAGGGGATTGAAACCATAGGCGGAAATCCCAGAATATACCTTGAAACTCTGCAGCCCAATAACGACAAAGAGTTCAGGTATACTTTAAAAGCAAAAGAAGTGGGAACTTACAGTATAAATTCAGAGCTTTCTTATGAATACAGTAACGGTGTAGATGCCCAGAACATTAAGCAAAACGAGGAGTTTGCAACTTCCCGTATCAATGTAAAAGAAGGTAAGTTCGATTTTCTGATTAAAAACCCCTTATACATCATAATTTCAGTAATCATCCTTGCAGTCATTGGATTTCAGGTCTACAGACGGCACAGGGAATACAGGTATTAAAAGAGTAACACTTTATCAATAATATATAAAACTTAATCACCACTATACCAACTTAATCACTACTATGCCAACTTGATTAATAATATATATAAGATGTAATGTCCTTGATCGATTCCATACAGGAAAAATGTTAATTCACCTTTAAAATGGAGGAATTTTTTGCTTAATATACTGGTAATAGGAAACGGGCAATGTGGAAACAGGATTCTTGATTCCATTAACCGACATGCAATGGGAGGGGGAAAAAGCTGCAACAAGCTTGCAAAGTTTTATTCAAAGCAGAAATTTAAAAGCCATGTTGAAACCCTTGCCTTCAACACTGCCGTTAATGACTTAAAAGAGATGAAATTTACAAAAGCAAAAGATAGAGTCCATATACCTCACCTGCACGGAGTCGGTGCAAACCGGAATGTAGGAAAGCAGGTCTTTGAAGAAAGTAAAGAACAGATTATGCGGCAGATTGAGGAAAGGGGCAATTTTGATATCGCCTTTGTACTTACCTCAGCTTCAGGCGGCACAGGCTCTTCTTTTACCCCTCTTCTCGTAAAAGAGATGAAAAAACGCTATGATTATCCTATTTATTGTGTCGTTGTCCTCCCTTTCAGGGAAGAAGGGACCCTTTATCTTCAAAATGCAGCTTTTTCTATCCGGGACATCCGCCAAAGCGGAGCAGACGGGATTATCCTTGCTGATAACCAGTACCTGAAAAATATAGGGGGAAGTATCCAGGATGCCTATAACGGCATCAATGACATGATTGCAGAACGCCTTCTCTTCCTTCTCGATGCTCTTGATAGTGAGATGATGATGGTAACGGACCTCGGGGATTTCAAAACCGTAATGAACGGGGGTGCAGGGCTTGCAACAATCGGCTTTTTCAGGGCTGATAAGGAAATGCCTGTTAAAACCGCAATCCAGAATTCACTCTCTCCTTCAGGCCTTTTATTTTCAACCAATGTTTATGAAGAAGCAAGCAGGGCAATGATCATAATCAAAGGCGACCGCAAATACCTGAGCATAGACGACATCTCAACTGAAATCGAAAAACTTTCCGGAGCCGTAGGGCATGTCTTCAAGGGGATAGTCGTATGCAACGGAGAGTATCCGCAGATTCTTTCACTTCTTACCCTGGAGTCCGCCCATGAGCTGGAAAAACTCTATAATGTGGCAGTCCAGGCAATCCACTATGAAAAGGCAAAAAAGCAGCGCGTGGAAGAAGGAGTAGAAATGGAAAAAGCCTTTTCCCAGATTGAAGGGCTGGAACCTGAATACTGAAATTCAGGTCCTTCTTCTGACCTTTTTCTCATCTTCTTCTTCTGACCTTTTTCCCGTCTTCTTCTGACCTTTTTCCCTTCTTTTTCTGACCTTTTTCCCTTCTTCTTCTTCTTATCTTTTTCTCATCTTCTTCTGACCTTTTTCCCGTCTTCTGTGTAAAATAAATGTACCATTTGCAGGACAACGCGAAATCTGTCAAAAAAGTCACTGTTCACAGGTACCCCCAGCACAATAATGAAAGTAGCAGCGGATTCATAACACCCCTGCACTCACTATCTATATTATCCTCAACCAAATTAAATCTCACAATAAATCATACCAATATTTGAAAAATTATTGGTATTATAAGAATTAATCGAATAAATTAGTTAACTTTATGTAATACGCTTTCTCTAGTAAATTAGAGGAACGTAACATGAATATATCCCCCAGTATTAAAATAACTAAAATTATTTTCATTGGAGTGCTCATAGCTGCCCTGGTCGTAACCTCAGGATGTACGAGCAAATCCACTCCTGTTGAGGACGGAGAAGGTGCGGCTCCAGCAGAGTCTGCCGGGATCACTACAAATTCCGAGGAGTTAACAGAATCCGCAGGAATTACAATCACAGATGGGTTCGGCAGAAATGTAACCATACCTGAAAATGTTGAAGAGGTCGTCTGTTCAGGGGCAGGATCCCTGCGCTACCTTGTATATCTGCAGGCTCAGGACTTCGTAGTCGGAGTTGACAGTCTGGAAAAGAAGGAGTCAGAGGTAGAAGGCCGTCCTTATGCCCTTGCAAATCCGCAGCTTAAGGGCTATCCCCTGATCGGCGAGTTCAGGGGCAAGGATGACCCGGAAAAAATCATTAATATCAACCCTCAGGTTGTTCTGAAAACCGGCACAACTGGCCAACCTTCGGCAACAAATGCCGCTGAAGCCGACAGTCTCCAGGAAAAAACCGGAATCTCGGTAATCTCATTCCCTTACGGGTCTTTGAAGAACGAGGAACAGAAAGCTGAAATGTACAGTTCACTCCGGATAATGGGTGAGGTAGTGGGCAAACAGGAAAGAGCAGAAGAGGTAATCGCTTATATCGAAGCTACGATGGAAGACCTCGAAAACAGGACTGCCGACATTCCGGAATCCGAACGAAAGACTGTTTATGTCGGAGGGGTGAGCAGTGCAGGAGCTCACGGGATAATTTCCACAGAACCGGCTTATCCACCATTCCTCTGGGTAAATGCAAATAACGTTGCAGCCGGAATGGGCGCAGACCATGCGGATATTGCTAAAGAAGCCCTGGTAAACTGGGACCCTGAGTATATCTTTATCGACATTGGCACCCTCCAGCTGGGAAATGAAGGAGCCGTCGGAGAACTCAAGACCGATCCGTCACTCAAAGGGCTTTCAGCCGTGAAGAATGGAAATGTTTACGGAGTGATACCCTACAACTTCTACAGCACCAACTATGAGTCAGTGCTTGCAAACGCTTATTTTGTAGGAAAGGTGCTCTATCCGGACCAGTTTGAGGATATCGACCCTGAAGCCAAAGCCGACGAGATCTATACTTTCTTCATTGGCAAACCTGTGTTTTCTGACCTGAACGGACAGTACAATGATACGGGTTTCAAGCAGATTCTGCAGTAAGATGGAGGGTATAAATAAGTGCATTTTGCCGACGGAGCAGTACCCGAAGATTACCTCGTATACGTGCGGAGGAAGTACTTCTGGATAATGGGGGGGCTCCTGCTCCTTTTTTTCATGTTTATATACTCGATTTCCGTAGGAGAGGTAACGATACCCCCTTATGGGGTGTTGCAAACCCTGATGGGGGAGAACATCTCTGATAAATGGGATTCGATAATCTGGAACATCCGTCTCCCTCAAGCCCTGGCTGCTATAGTAGCAGGAGCCGGGCTCTCAGTTGCTGGGGTGGTAATGCAGTCTATCCTGCGTAACCCTCTCGGGTCTCCGTTTACTCTCGGCATCTCAAACGCCGGAGCTTTCGGGGCTGCCTTCTCAGTAATTGTGCTCGGGACAGGGAGGATGCAATCGAGCGTTGCAAACGCCGTCATCCTCAACAACCCTTACCTGACCACAATGGTAGCTTTCATCTTTTGCCTTCTTGCCACAGGGGTAATCCTGCTCATCTCCCGGATCCGCGGGTCTTCACCCGAGGTAATGGTGCTTGCAGGTGTTTCGCTGTCTTCCCTCTTTACCGCAGGGACAATGTTCCTGCAGTACTTTGCTGACGATACCCAGCTTGCAGCAGTTGTCTTCTGGACCTTTGGCGATGTCGGAAGAGTGAAAAACTGGCCGGAACTGGGGATTATGACAGGGGTTGTCCTGTTCGCGGTCATATTCTTCATTGCCAACCGCTGGAACTACAATGCAATCGATGCAGGGGATGAGACCGCAAAAAGCCTCGGTGTCAACGTGGAAAAAGTCAGGCTTATAGGCATGATTATTGCTGCACTTGTCTCGGCTGTTATCGTTTCGTTCCTTGGCGTCATAGGGTTCGTGGGGCTGATCTGTCCGCATATGGTAAGGCGGATTATAGGGGATGACCAGAGATACCTTATACCCGGCTCAACTCTTCTTGGGGCAATCCTCCTTCTGGTATCGGACACCGCAGCCAGGCTTATAGTGTCCCCATATGTGCTTCCGGTCTCCATCCTGACTGCTTTCATGGGGGCACCAACTTTCATTTACCTGCTCATCAGGGGGTATAAACGATGATTCTTTCTGTAGATGAACTCCAGTTTTTATATCGTAACCGTAAAATCCTTCATGAGATTGCCTTTTCAATCGATGAAGGCGAAGTTGTCGCAATCCTGGGTCCCAACGGAGTTGGCAAGACTACCCTGTTAAAATGCCTGAACAGGATCCTCAACCCGAGAGGGGGAGCAGTCCATATAGACGGGGAAAACCTTTCCGACCTCGGGACAATGGAAATTGCACGCCTTATCGGGTATGTCCCGCAGCGTGTGGAAACAGGGAGGCTGACGGCTTTTGATGCAGTCCTGCTAGGTAGGCGGCCCCATATTAAATGGGATATTACGGAAAAGGATCTCAAGATCGTTGATTCGGTCTTCAAGTTACTCTCGATGGAAAACCTGCGCCTGTCCTATATCGATGAGATGAGCGGAGGCGAACTCCAGAAGGTAGCAATAGCACGTTCCCTTGTTCAGGAGCCAAAAGTCCTTCTCCTTGACGAGCCGACAAGCAGTCTCGACCTGAGGAACCAGGTGGAGATCCTGGCCATTATCAGGCAGATAGTCCTTAAGCATAAGATTGCGGCTGTGATGACGATGCATGACCTCAATCAGGCTTTCAGATATGCAGACCGGTTCATTCTCCTGAAGGGAGGGAAAGTTCACGCCTATGGAGGAGTGGAAGTAATTACCCCTCAGGTAATCGAAGAGGTATATGGCCTGCCAGTCGTTATCGGGGAGATTTCAGGTATGCGGTGTGTAGTTCCGGGGAGCCCTGCATGGGACTGCAAAATAAGCTACATTGCAAGCAAATAATGATGCCGTAATGAAAAAAGCGGCACAACTGCGGGCAAAAAAAACACTGGGTCGCGCTTTCTGACACCTCATATCAGAGGCACAGGAAGGATTTTACGTTTTAAAAAAGAGTATAAGGGAGTTTGCCGGAAAGGCAAACTCAATCCTTATGTGGAAAAATCCCTTGAGTGGGAATTTTCAGGTTTATCTGGTAATCATCATTTCTGCGGTTTCAGGCTTGTAGAACCAATCTCTCGGAAGTACCTTTTCCTGTTTGTAGTACTTAACAAGCCTTCTGATCTTGGACTCAGTCAGGTTGAGGGAACGCTTGTTGTGTACGTCTTTCTTGTTAATAGCAAGGTGCTTCCTCAGTTTCAGAGCCTTCACGATGAGGTTGGTAAGATCTTCGGGAATGTTAGAATAAACGTTGTTTTCCTTGAGAATTGTTGTGATCTTCTTACCTGTGACGAGCTTGGCGTCAGGGACTCCATAGCGGTCTCTTAAAATCATTCCGATTTCGGATGTGGATACACCCTGTTTCCAGAGATCCAGTGTAATTGAAGTGACTTCGTCTGCTCCAATCTTGCACCACTCAGGGGCTTCGGTTCTGTTAGGCCTGGTGGATGCTGACTTTCCTTTTCTTTTGGTATGCATTTTTGCCATATCTGATTCTCCTGATATTAATTGATCGATACCCGAAAGAAAAGCTCTTCGGGCTGAGGTTATATCTTTACCGACTATAACGGACCAACACATCGATCGGGAGATTTTTAATCCGCCACAGCAAACTGCTGCGTGGCTTTTTTCAGGAACTCCTGCAAAAGCGTAAGTGTTTCGGTAAAAACATCACTAGAGATTGCACCATATAATATATACTTTGTGTCGGGAAAAAAGAAGGAAAAACATTATAAGCATAAAAATAGGAGCAGGGTCTCTTCCGACGAAATAAATTTCTGAAAAAGGCTTCCATCCCCATTAAAATGGTTTCCAGAGGTAAAGGACTATTCTTGCCCCTCCGGGATTGATCTGCCTGTAAATTGATTCTATCCCTGTATCCCTTAGAGCCTGAGCCTTCGAGAGATCTTCAGCCTCGAGTATGGCATAAACAGTCTCGTTAATTTCACCTGATAATTCAGCTTCAAGTTCTGTCCTTATCTCTTTTTTGATGTGGTCAACCAGCAGGGCTTCAAGTAGAGAGAGTTCTGCAGTGGATACATTTCCGGGATAGGTTTCGGAATCGAGTGCAAACCCTGTTTCAAGCAGGTCCGAGAGATAGGCATTAAATTCGTCTTCTGTTGAGGGAGAATTTTCTTCATCCGCATTTTCCGAAACCCCGTAAAGCAGGGTCTCAAAAGACTCATCTGCTTCTTCTCCGAAAACTGACCCCGAATAATCCGACGGGAAAAGCAGCTCAACAGCTGTCTCCGCCCCTTCAAGAGCTGCGGCATCAAGAGAAGCATTAAAGGCCTGGAAAAGGGCTGTTGAAGCCTCTTCTTCAGAAGTGTTAAGTGAAGCTTCAAGCACGGAATCATTCACACAGGCGAGAAGAGCATCCTTAGAAGGTGCATTTGCATAAAGAGGCATGGATAGTTTTGTACTCTGTCGGATGGCATCTGCAGGAGGTTCTTCTCCGACTATAAGTTCACTTCCCATCGGAAAAGCTCCCACGGGATACCAGTAAGCTTCAAAGCGATAAGAAAACCTCCCTGCAACCTTTTTGTCCAGATAAGCAGCTATAGTTTCAGAAGCCTTATCTGAGTAGTCCTCAGCCAGTGGGTTGAGCAAAATGGCTGAGCCGTTGTTTGATAGAGTAAGGGATATGGCCAGGTATTCGGCTGTCAGGTCAGCGAAAGTCCTGTGTTTCTGTTCCTTTCCGAAAAGGGTGTGAGCAGGACTTTCCACAATCGAGTTTTCGGGGACTGAAATGTTAAGTGCCGAAAGAGGAGATATTTCGTATTCGAAGTCCTCAAGTTTACAGGAAAGAAAGGATTCGAGCAGATAAGCATCCAGTTCTGAAGAAGTCACATATCCGGCTGCAATATACTGTTCATCAGCCTGCAAGGAGGGCATAAGAAGGACCCCTGAAAGTGAAATCAACACAAGCAAAAATAGGGCATCAAAAACTGTAGAATAACCTGAAGACTCCCTCATATAAACAGAAGATTCCTTAACAGTTTCACCCTTTACATTTATATTTTTTACTTTTTGTGACTCTCCGGAATTTTGAGAAGCTCTCAAAGGTTTCATCTTATTTCACCTGTTTCTGTCCTGAATCAGATTTCCTGTCCTGAATCAGATTTCCTGTCAAGGACCAGTCAATTCCTGCTTTCGATGTGTACTCCGTTTTGCTCCTTTGCTTGATCCTCTTTCACATCCACGGAGTTTTATACAGCACTACAGTAAGGGTCCCGGGGACCGATTCCGCAGGATTCAACTCGATTACAACCGGCACTGAAGCCGCAACTTTTTCATGTTTTCCAATAAAATGCCCAGGTTCGACAATTTCAGGATCGATGAGCCACTGCCAGCGCCCATCTCCGGTCCGAATTTCGACCAGAAACGGATAGTTTCCGGAAAAGGCTGCAAAAAATTTCATTCTCTCATTCTGTCCATCGGGACCTGAAAGCTTATCAAGGGCTGATGCAGAAAGCATGCCCGAATTTTCGGCTCTAAAGGCAGGTGCTTCGGCCAGCGTTCCTGCAAGAAGGGAAGCGCTTTCATAGTTCTCAAGAGCAAAAGAGCTGTCCTCATATCCCATGTATGCCCTGGAAAGAAGGGCAGCAAAGACCACGAAACCTATGACAGCAAGAGCAGTGGCAAGAAGATCGGAATGGGGTTCAAGGACTCCCCTTTCATCCTTGAGGATTGAAGTGTCAGATTTTTTCCAAAATTTTTTTCCAGCTGCCAGTAAATTATTGATAAACAAAGATCCAACCTTATTGATAAACAAGGACACAACCAATACCAGAAACCCCCTCACTGTCCTTCACATAAATAAGTTCTTTCTTTATGGAGATGTTTTCACCTGCGTTTAAAACCACTTCCTCGGTCCCGGAAACCTGAAGGAAAGCCTTAATTTCCTGAAGATCAGTGATGAGTGGAGATCCTTCATTACCCTCAGCCCCGAACTTTGTATTCAGCTTTCCCCGGAGTACGGATTCATTGAAAGGCAGGACTCTGAAGGCAAAGGGCCTTACAGCACTGAAACTTTTTTCATCATATCTGGCCTTCAAATGGACATACTCTCCTGAAACGCAGACCTCTATATTTTCCCCGAATGGGGAAGCCAGAAAGACTTCGTTCTCATCAAAACGAAAAGAAAGCTCCTCCTGAACTTTCTCCTGACTCCCCTCCTGAAAACTCCCTGCTCCAGCTTCATCTACCGCGGTTTTGAAATCCCTTGCAAGGAAATCGAGCTGTTCCTGTGCCTCGAGGTCTTTAAATCCGGCAGCCAGTTGAAAAAGGGCTGTAAAGAGGATTACGCTGGCAAGAATAAGTGCCGCTTTTGAAATTAAAAAGTCAGCCCATGCCGAATCATCCTCTGAAAAATCCTTTGCCATACGGATTTCTCCTGACCTCATGTTTTTTCATCAGCTCCGGTTTCAGAGATCAGTACGAAAAGCCTTCCGGATTCAGGCTCGATCTTTGTTGAAAGGAGTACTCTGTGCCTGCCCGAACCAAGTGAGAAGGGTCCGTTAACCTCCGGATTCGAAAAGGAAGCAACTGCGGGATAAAAGGTTGACTTCCCTCCAACAGTGATACAATAATTATCCGCATCCTCGGGCCAGTCCCCCTCCCGATCAGGCAGAGTCCCGAAGTCTACAGATGCTCCGTGTGGTATCCTTATCTCAAAGGCAATTTCACTCCCTTCTCCGCGTATGGAGAGCTGTTCGGCAGCAGCTGTTAGTTTTGAAGCTTCATCCAGGGTTTCCTGTTCCCTCATATCCTCCAAAAAACCAGAAATATAGACTGACGAAATAAGTAGAAGCACAGCAAAGAGAATGCCTGTAACTGTAAACCTGAAAGGAAGCCCGCATACAGCAGATTCATCAGTTATAATTTGACAGGCTGAAACTTGAGCCTTACCAGCCGTAAATTTACCCCCCACGCCCAGATTCCGGATAACTTTGGGAATTAAAAGTAATAAAATTTAAGCAGTTTGTCTATAAAAAGTTTATCTTTTTTTTGGATTGAAAAACAGGGCAATAAATATATTGTCTAAATAATATCCTCAAAATTAATAATAAGTGGGATAGAGAATCTAAGTGATAAAAAAGGAAATAAATGAAAAAAAGGAAATAAATGAAAAAAAGATAATAAATAAAAAGAAGGAAATAAATAAAAAAAAGAAAGGCAAGGAAAGGGAAGGAAAGGAAAGGAAAGGAAAGGAAAGGAAAGGAAATAAAGAAGCAGAAATAGGACAAAAGGAATACTTTCAGTCCGGCTGCCCTGTAATCTTTCCTATTATTTCTTCCAGTGTCAAAAACTCCTGTTCTCCGGATACCATATCCCTGAAAGTCAGTTTTCCTGCCTCGAGTTCTTTTTCCCCGACTATGATCACGTAGTCAGCATTGATGGTATTTGCATAGGTGAGCTGGGCTTTGAAATTACGCTCCATGAGGTCTATATGGACAGGCAGGTAATTCCTCAGGGTAGTTGCAAGTTTTGCAGCTTCCAGATGAGTCTCGGGTTTTGAGACCAGCACCAGTTTTCTGGGTTCCGGGGTTTCGAGCGGACAGATCTCCATTATCCTGTCAAAACCTATCCCGAAGCCTGTAGAAGGCACATCTCCGCCTCCGAAAAGCTTTATAAGCTGGTAAGAGCCTCCCCCGCAGACCTGCTTCTGGGCGCCAAGGCCTTCGGCATAAACCTCAAAGACCATGCCCGTGTAGTAGTCAAGCCCGCGGGCAATCCCGAAATCAAGCGAGTAATTGACGCCGTATGCATCAAGAAGTTTAAGGGTCTTTTCAAAGCTTACAAGCTCAGGGATGTTCCCGACTATTTCTTTTGCCTGAGGGAGGGTGTACCTGCCTTCGAGATTTATCAGGCGGAAGATGTCGGACTTCAACTGCTCTTCTGCTCCTATTTCCTCAAGCAGGGCTTCAAGGCCTGCATACTCTTTCTTGTCCACAAGCCTCATGACCTTACTTACGATCTCGGGTTCAAGCCCTTTTAAAAGCGTACGGATCACTGCAAGGTTTCCGATCTTCATGTCGCCCTGAATGCCCACAGCTTTTAACATTGCATCGGCAAGGGCAATAACCTCGGCGTCCGAGTCGGATTTTCCGCTTCCTATGAGTTCAACCCCGAACTGCCAGAATTCCCTGAAACGGCCTTTCTGGGGGCGCTCGTAGCGGAAACAATTTTCAAAGTAGAATAACTTCAACGGCTTGGGGAGAGACTGAAGTTCGTTTACATACATCCGCATGACAGGAGCCGTAAGTTCCGGTCTGAGGGTCATCTCCCTGCCTCCTTTGTCCGTGAAGTTATAGAGTTCCCCTATAATACCTTCTCCGGACTTAAGGGTAAAAAGGTCCAGATGTTCAAACGTGGGCGTAATGATCTCACTGTAGCCCCAGTTACGGACAACATTTCGCATAACGCTTTCCACGTACCTTCTCCGGGCAGTATCTGCGGGTAAAAAGTCCCGGGTCCCTCTTGGCCTGTTAACTGTCATTTTTTAATGCACCTGGTATATATCGAATTTAGAGAATTTATGCTGAAGACATAACCGCTTGTTCGGATAAATAACTCATATACATTTCATAAGCAGCATATAAAGCTCTTGCAAATAGCCTATATCTATTCTTAATCTATGAAAGAAAGGGTCAGGTTAGTTTCCTGGATTAAATGGATTCCTATAGGAAGCATTATCCTTACATTCTACTGTAATCTGCAGTTTTACAATATCATAATCTGCAGTTTTATAATTTCATAATCTATAGTTTTACAATATCATAATCTGCAGTTTTACAATATATTCTGCGGTTATACGGAAGCTGCTCTGTTCCTCTTCAGCTTTTCTGGATGGAGTAGTCAAAAACAAGCTATTTTACTTTTTCTATATCCCCCTCTAAAAGTCAAAAAATATACAAATAGAATATACAAATAGAAATCAGTTAGAAAAGCAGATATAATAAGAGTCCAAAACATTTGTAATATATTTTTTATGTAAAATAAAGTATAATGGATTCCAGAAAGCAGAGTTTTCGCAATCAAACAACAACAAAGCAAATAAAGGCAAGTTTGAACCGGCTAATATAATAAACAACTTAATATACATGATTCACGCTAAATATTTGCGATCGACGTGTCAGAGCAAAGAAGTGTACCTTTAAGGGAGCATCTGCTGGCCCTGAAACCCTGCAGACATGGAGGGTTAATCCAGGAAACTTCGGAGACATACGGGATCCCCGAAGGTGAAATTCTCGACTTCAGTGCAAACTTTAACCCACTGGGAAGCCCATTTGACTATCCCGAAAGCGGATTAAACTTTGGGGATATCATTGAAGAGAGCCTCGGAAAACTCCTGGAATACCCCGACAACAGGTATCTGGAGTTCAGGGAAGCTGCTGCTAGATTTGTAGGACTGGGTGTAACACCGCAGAGTATTATTCCTGGTAACGGTTCAACGGAAATTGTCAGGCTTGTAGTTGAATCTGTGGTAGAAAAAGGAGACAAGGTCCTTTTACCATGGCCCACTTTCGGAGAATACGAAATGCAGTGCCGGATCGTAGGAGCAGAGCCGGTATATCCTGCACAGGACGAGGTGGATACACTATCGGATGAGATACTGGATAAGGCAAAAATCCTTTTTATCTGTAACCCGAACAACCCTACTGGAAAACTCCGCAGCAGGGAAGAACTCAAAGCTCTTGCAGAACGCTGCAGGGAGCATAAAACTCTTCTTTACGTAGACGAAGCCTTCATTGAGCTATCCGATTATTCACAGAGCGTTGCAGACCTTCCTGCAGACAACGACTATGTTTTTGTCATGCGCTCTCTTACAAAGGACTTTGCGATCCCCGGGATCAGGATGGGCTTCGGGATAGCTTCTCCGGATATGGCTGAGATCCTGAACACAGCAAGGTTGTCCTGGAACCTCGGAGCTATTGCAAACACTACCGGAATCGCGCTTCTCAACATAGAAGGCGGGATTGACAGCCCATACCTGAAAAAAGCAAGGGCAATGATCCTTGAAGAAGGGGAAAAGCTCAAAGCCAAACTTGACAGGATAAGGGGCTTTGAAGTCGGGGAAGTAAATGTTAATTTTATCTTTGTCAACATTAGCAAATTCATGCTTGACTCAGGTGAACTGAGTGCACGCCTTGCAGCTCGCGGGGTCCTTATTAGGGACTGTGTCTCATTTCACGGCCTGGGAAAAGATTACATAAGAGTTGCCGTCAGGACTGGCGAAGAAAACGACAGGCTCATTGCTGCAATCGGAGAAGTTATCACCGAGTGGGGCAGAGAACAGGCAAAGAACGAACTGCAGCAAGTAATCGAAAAAGCCAGTGAAGAAGGCATAGGAGGCAGGAAGACCTGCGAGTATTATCCCTGCCATTTTGAAGGCCAGAACTGCACCTTCTGCTTCTGCCCATTTTACCCCTGTGAAAACGAGAAAACCGGAGGAAAATGGATCAAGAGCTCAAGGGGCGGCAGAGTCTGGAGTTGCGTTGACTGCCACCTTGTCCATAAGAAAGAAATAGCCCAGAAGGTCCTTGACTGCCTTATGCAGGAAGGGGATACGGACGAACTTGTAAAAGTGGCCTGGAAAAAAGTAATGGAGCCTATCTTATGATTATCCCGGACAGCGGGCACCTTGCTCTGGTACTTCTGCTTGCTGCAGTTATAGACATAGTTTTCGGAGAGCCTCCTGCTGCTATTCACCCCGTTGTCTGGATCGGAAAATTAATCAGTTTTTTGAAAAACGCAGCCCCAAAAACCCACAGGAAACTCTATGGTGTGGCAATGGCTCTTTGCTGTGTTTTCTTCGCGTCTTTACTGGGTTATTCCGTTCTCTACATTGCAGCCCTTCCGGGAATTCCGTACATTTTAGCACTCTTAATCGAAGCCTACTTCCTGAAAGCCACCTTTGCAATCAACTGCCTGCTGAGCCCTGCCAGAAAGATTTACAAACACCTTGAAGAAAACCAGCTGGAAAAAGTCCGGGAACTGCTCCCTATCTACGTCAGCCGAAACACCTCCAAACTGACAAAAACTCAGATGTCTTCTGCGGTTATTGAATCCGTCTCCGAAAATTACGTGGACGGTGTCCTGAGCCCGATTTTTTATTACGCACTTTTCGGAGAACTCGGGCTTGTGGCTGCCTATGCCTTTAAAGCCATAAGCACTCTTGATTCGATGGTAGGGTATAAAACCGAGCCTTACAGGGAACTGGGATACTTCTCAGCGAAGTCAGATGATGTGTTGAATTGGGTCCCTGCACGTATTTCAGTTATCTTTATCCTTGCTGCAGCCTTTACAATATCCTTATTCCCTAAAAACGGAAGAAAAATCAATCCGCTCGACAGCATAAAGGCTGCTCTCGAAGACGGGATGAAGACTCCGTCCCCCAATTCCGGCTATCCGATGGCTGCTACTGCCGGGGCTCTGGGGGTTAAACTTGAAAAACCCGACACTTATGTGCTGGGAGCCTCATACCCGCCTACCGAAGTAAAAGATATAAAACGGGTCTCCCAATTAATAGCAATTGCTTCAGGGTTTTCACTTGTTGCTTTTGTGGCAGTGATACAGATTACGGGAATTTACCTGTATCTGTGATCTGTAGATGTACCCCCATTACTTTGAAACCCTTACTTTGAAACCCTTACTTTGAAACCCTTACTTTGAAACCATTAATTTACAGGACCCCCGCCAATTTCATAATCCGGATGCGCGGAAGCTGGGACCCTGAGAAATCGGAATATGCTCGGCAGGTGAATGCCGGAAGCAGTTAAATCCATTATAAATCCATTACATTAACCGGTAAAAAGCTTAAAACCAATTTCTCGTTTTAAGCTCCATCATTTCAAGCTCGACCGTTTTAATACTATTATCAAGCAGAAACTAACCGTTTTGACAACCCCGGAGTGATCAGTATGAAGTTATCCGATATTGAGGAAAGGGACCTGAAAAAAGGGCAGCCTGAAAAAATAGAGGGAAAAGCTACCGTCGATATCCTCGATGTCCTGGCCGAAGAAGGCATAAGTATCCAGGACCTTGCGGACACAGCTCTCGAAATGTATGTCCCTCACCCCGGACTTGAGACAAGGGAAAAAGCCGAAGCTCTGTTTAAAAGGGAACTCAAATTCGCTCTGTCGGACCCGAATCTCTGCCTTCTGATTTATTCCGGGGTTCTGCTGGAGAGGGAAGGCAGAGCCGGAAACCTTCCGAATCTTAGCAAAAGTTCTTATGAAAAAGACCTTAGTTTTATAATCGCTGACGAAGTGCTGGGCAACAGCATCGCAAACTATATCAGCGGCTCTAAAGGGACATTCGAGTTTGTCAGGTATGACAAACTAAAGCCCGGAATCCTTGCAAATCTGGGGCCTTTCATGGACGACGTCATAGGGGGCCTTATCGGAGGCGTGTCTTCCAATATGTATTCAAGAGGTATGGCAGAGTTTGAAAGAAATGACTAAAAAACAGGCGATACATAATGAATTCATATTTACTGGCATTTAAGTCGGGTTTTGGCTTCCTGTCCACGATCCCTGTAGGAATCAGTATGGAAGGGATCGATGAGCTCATGAAAAAGATCTACTTCTACCCTATCGTGGGAGCTGTAATCGGACTTCTCATAGGGGCATTTGCATACATAGGGCAGTTGATATTTCCGGGCCCGTTCCTTGCAGCCCTTATCATGGGAGTCATATATTACATTACAGGCTTTAACCACCTCGACGGGGTCACTGACATGGGAGACGGCTTTATGGCCCATGGGTCCCTTGAGAAAAAAATCAAAGCCTTAAAAGATACGACTCTCGGGACAGGAGGAGTAGCTTTTGGCATGCTTGTACTGCTTGCCCTGTACGGTTCCATAAGGTCTGTCCAGGAAGAAGGCTTTACAGCTTTTGGTTCTAACCTTCCGCTGCTTATGTTTGCATCCATGTTTATTGCAGAGGTCAGTGCCAAGCAGTCCATGTTAACCATTGCCGCTTTTGGGAAACCGATTCCTCCCCCGAAAGACCAGGCTTACCCGGGTCTTGGAGCCATGACCATAAACGGGGCAACCCATAAAAATTTCCTCATAGGATTTATCTTTGGAGCAGTTGTATGTTCCCTGCCATTTGGATTGATAGGGCTGCTTCCCTACCTTGCAGCATGTGCCTCGGCTCTTGTACTCCTTAACAGGAGTTATGCCCACTTTGGGGGCTTAAACGGCGACGGAATAGGTACTGCTAACGAAATTGGAAGAATAACTGCCCTGATTATTATTGCGGTTATCCTCAAACTTTCATTAAACACCGGAGGTCTGGAATGGACGCTATTGTAATGGCAGGAGGGTTCGGGCAGAGGCTTGGAATGGGGGAAAAGCCCTGTGTTGAATTGCTCGGAAAGCCACTCATTACCTATGTGATAGATACACTTAGATCAACAAAAAATATCGACAGAGTTTTCGTAGCGGTCTCGCCTGTTACCCCGAAGACCGAAATCATGATTCAGGAACGCTACAAAGGCGAGGTTCAGGTAATCAGGACTTTTGGAGGAAACTATGTAGGGGATATGATTCATGCAGTGGAAACTGCAGGAACGACGGGTCCTGTAATGATTATCATGTCCGACCTGCCCCTTATAGACTCCGAGCTTATTGATTCGGTAATCCGGAAATACAGGGAAGAAGGAAAGCCTGCACTTTCCGTATATGTCCCTATCAATGTATGCAAGGGAGCAGGAACCAGGCCGGATACTGTATTTAACAAGGATGGAAAACTTATCGTGCCCGCTGGAGTAAATATCCTTGACAGTTCTCAAATCCGAACCGAACAGGAAGACTTTAATCTGATACTTGATAATCCCAAACTAGCACTAAACGTAAATACCGTTAAAGACCTGCAGCGCTGCAAGGATTTGCTGCAGTGCTCAAACTAAATGTTGCAGTGCTCAAACAAAAATTTGCTAGAGGTGTCATATATTTTATCCTTAAAAAACCTGATATTGAGCCGTGATGGAAAAAAAATTCTGCGTGGGGTCAACCTTGAAGTGGGAGACTGTGAAATCCACAGCATTATCGGCGCAAACGGTGCAGGGAAAAGTACACTTGCCTACACCCTGATGGGGCTCCAGGGTTATGAACATGAAGAAGGCAGCATCATTTTTGATGGGGAAGATGTTGCAGTACTTTCGATAACCGAGCGTGCAAAAAAAGGCATAACCCTTGCCTGGCAGGAACCCGCTCGCTTTGAGGGGCTAAAGGTCAGGGATTATCTTGCAATTGGGGCAAAAGGCAATGGAGGCATTACAGAAGACGAGATAAAGGAAGCCCTCAGGAAAGTCGACCTGAAACCTGAAAAATACCTTGACAGAGAAGTAGGCGAGGCATTGAGCGGGGGCGAAAGAAAGCGAATCGAGCTTGCCTCTATCATTACCATGAAGCCGAAACTTGCAATTCTTGATGAACCTGACTCCGGAATTGACGTGGTTTCCTTAAAAGAAATCGTCTCCCTGATCCGGGCGCTCAAAGAAAACGGCTCTTCAGTCCTTGTAATCACGCACCGGGAAGAAATTGCAGCTGCCTCGGACAAAGCATCCCTTATGTGCGAAGGGTCAATCCTCAGGAGCGGGGATCCCCTGGAAATCAGCGAATTTTTTAAAAACAGATGCATACCCTGTGACAGCCGGGTATCACCCCCAAAGGTGGTCTGAAAAATGACTCAGATTACATTGAATGCGCTTTCAAGAGAAGCAGAAGGCATAACGGCAGCTTATACCGCAGCCGGAGGAGATACTGCAGTCCTGCATGACCATGGAATCTCAAGTCTTGTGATAAGCGGGAACAAGGTGCTAAGTGCAAATGCTACCGAAGGCGTAGTGCTTGAGAAAAAAGAAACCGAACACGGCGTGGACATTAAACTGACCATCAAAAAAGGATATAAAATCCCCCTGCCTGTCCACCTCTGTTTCGGTGTGGTCCCTAAAGATGGGCTTCAGGAAATCAATATGGACTTCGTAGCCGAAGAAGACTCGGCTGTGGAACTTATAGCCCACTGCACCTTCCCGAACGCTGAAAAGGTTATCCACAAAATGGATGCTGAGATGCTTATCGGAAAGAATGCGTCCCTGAAATACACCGAGACCCATTTCCACGGCTCCCACGGAGGAATTCAGGTGATCCCGAAAGCCCATATAAAGATCGAGGAAGGAGGCAGTTACTACACGAACTTTTCCCTTCTCTCCGGAAGGGTAGGGTATCTGGAATTCGATTACAGTGTGGATGCCGAAAAAGACTCGATCTGCGAGATGGTCACCAAGGTCTACGGAAAAGCAGATGATATGATAAAGATCCTCGAGAAAATCTCCCTGAACGGGGAAAACGCCCGCAGTGTTATCAAAAGCCGGCTTGCCATAACTGATAATGCCATATCGGAATTCAGGGGAATCACCGAAGGCCGCGCCCCGAGAGCCCGCGGACACGTGGACTGCATGGAAGTCATCCAGGGCAATGCAAAGGCTGAAGCCGTGCCAATTGTCCGGGTCGACAACCCCCTTGCCAAGGTTACTCATGAAGCTGCAATCGGCTGCGTGGACAAAAAGGAAGTAGAAACCCTCATGGCCCGCGGTCTTGAAGAAGACGAGGCAATAGACATTATAGTAAAGGGAATGCTGGCTTAAAATCTGCCTTCATCCCTTCTTTGCCTGAATCCGGTATCCTGTATACGGGGTTCAGCCAATCTAGAACAATTTACTGGAAAATTTAGAGATCTCAACACTGAAGTAGGTGGAAAGTATGAATGGTGAATTAATCATTCTTGAAAAAAAGTATTCGGAAAGAAACCTGCAGTTAATTACGGGAAAAAAGGACATAAGTTCGCATACGATGGATATTCCCGAAGAAATGTTGCTTTTAAGTGAAGTAATCGAAGACCCCAGAAAACTTCCTTACCTGCTGGAAACCTTTTATACTGCACAGATAAAGAATGAAAAAGCTTTTCATTTTGCTCTGCTCAGAGTCCAGGTAGATTCGGATATAAGGATGCATGAAGACATCCAGAGATACCAGCAGAGAAGATACGTAGCTGAAACCCTTGAGAAATTACTCTACGGGGAGCTTATGCTTTCAGTAGGGGATAATACGAGCCTTGAAGAAGACTGAGGGCTCTGGCCTTAAAAGAGTTCTTTCCCGACTTTACCCTTTTCCCTCTCCTTCTACATTCAGGAACTTGAAGCAGTAATGAGTTTTCCAAAACTCCTGTTTTTTACAGAGGCCCGGACTTTTGACTTAAACTTTCGATTTTCTCCAGCCTTTTTGCTCTCGGGTAAAGAGTTTCTTTTGCCGTTGAGAACCAGCAGAAAAAAATCACATCCTATCACGTTTTTATCCTCAGTGTTCCTGAGCCCCGGCGTATATTTACACCAAATCGAAGAAATCCGGGGTTCTACTTAAACATTAAAAATAATAACTATTTAATAATTTTAACAAGATATAAATATATAGATTCAAACGATATTAAATAGGGGGTATAGCCCGGAAAAACGGGATTTTTCAGTAGCTTTCCGTGAGAACGCCTGGAAGGATAACAGAATAGAGGTGAGGTTCGGGAAGACAAACTACCGGCACTACCATATTTAACAGACAGGAAGAGTAATCCGGAGGAGGGGGCCAAAAGTACAGCTGTATAGTGGGAACTATAGATGTAGAAACCTGGGGGTTAAAGCAGGTACCAGCAACAGACAGAAACTGATGCAAAAGTAGATCTCGATCCCTCAGGAAAAGCGGGAAAATGAAACTCGCTTTCTGGAAGAGATGGTTTTTCTTTTTAAATGTATAGACTGGGATTCTTCCTGCACGAAGAACCCACTGTTCTTACAAAATAAATGTGGAAAAAGAGGGTTTTAAAATGGCAAGCAAAGAAGAATTACTTCAGGAACTTTCGGATGCGATTATTTCCTGCAAGAAGGACAGGGTGATTGCAGCCGTAGAAAAGGCAAAAGGAGTGATGGAACCGGCCGAGATCATTGAAAAGGGGCTTGCGGCCGGAATGAACCAGGTAGGGGTCCTCTTTGAGAGAGGCAAACTTTTCTTACCCCACGTGATGATGGCTGCAGACGCGATGACTGCAGGGGTCAAACTCCTTGAATCTGAAATGCCTGCGGGAGCCCAAAAAAAGACAATGGGAGTCATTGTTAACGGGACCGTAGAGGGAGATGTGCACGACATAGGCAAGTCTATAGTCTCTACCATGCTCCAGTCCGCAGGATTTGAAGTTCATGACATCGGCAGGGATGTCCCGATCAAGAACTTTATCGAAAAGGCAAAGGAGGTCAATGCGGATATGATCGGACTTTCGGCCCTGATGACCACAACTCTTCCTGGACAGAAAGGGGTTATCGAACTCCTCAAGGAAGAAGGTATGAGGGAGAGGGTAAAGGTCATGGTCGGAGGAGCCCCTGCAACCCAGGCCTGGGCCGATAAGATAGGTGCAGACTGCTACGCAGAAAATGCCAGCGAAGCCGTGGCAAAGGCAAAGGAACTGCTCCTTGGGAAGTGAGAATAAATGGCAACAGAATACGCTCTGAGGATGGGAGACGGAAAGAGGATCTTCCTTACCAAAGAAAAGATTGTTGAGGAGATTGAGGCAGGTACGGCTAACGCCGCTGACCTCGGTGAGATTTCTGTCCTCAGTGATGGTGAACTTGAAAAGCTTGCAGAAATTCTGATGATGCCTGGAAAGGCAGTCAGTGTTGAGCAGGGCATGGAAGTTCCTGTAACCCACGATATCGGTACTCTCAGGCTTGACGGGGACCAGGGCAACAGTGGTGTTGGTATTCCTTCCAGCCGTCTTGTCGGCTGCATGATGCACGAGAGAGCCTTTGGTGCCGACACC